>CACWOA010000258.1 GCA_902762395.1 uncultured Ruminococcus sp. | reverse complement strand
AAAACCGATTTTGACGGCAAGGTGCGCATGACGGTGGACGCGCTCGGCGCGGTCAGTTACGCGCTGATGCAGAACGGGCTGAAAATGCTTCGCTCGGTCAGCGTACAGAATGACGCGGACGAGGCGATGGAAAACGCGGTGATAGAGGTGACGTCCCGACCGGGCTTCTGTCTGCCTTACCGCGAACATATCGAACGCATCCCGCCCCATGCGGTTTTCACTGTCGATACGTTGCAGCCGGTTCTCGACGGGGATTATCTGGCGGGAATGACCGAAAAAATCAGCGGCGTGCTGGAAATCAAGTTGTCCTGCGGGAGCAGGCTGCTTTGTTCCCAGACAGTGGGAATGGATGTGCTTGCGTTTGACCAATGGCACGGGGTGAATCTGTTTCCCGAGCTGCTGTGCGCCTTTGTCACTCCCAACCATCCGGAAGTCATCAAGATCGCGGCGCGTGCCGCTGAATTTCTCGGCAAATGGACAGGGGATCCTTCGCTTGACGGTTATCAAAGCAACGACGCCAACCGTGTGCTGAAACAGATGGCCGCCGTCTATGCCGCGATGCAGGAGCAGAATATCGTTTACTCTATGCCGCCCGCAAGCGTAGGGGTGATGGGACAGCGCGTCCGTCTGTGCGATGCGGTGATACAGCAAAAACTGGGAACCTGTCTCGATCTGACACTCTTTTACGCGGCTGTGATTGAGTCAATCGGACTTCACCCGCTGCTGATTGTCCAGACAGGGCATATTTTTGCGGGCGTCTGGCTGGAGGATATGGCGTTTGCCGAATCGGTGCAGGACGATGTATCGCTCGTGACCAAGCGGCTGGCAAGCGGCATCAACGAAATCGCGGTGGTGGAATGCACCGCCTTTGTCGCGGATAAAAATGCGTCCTTTGACGACGCAATGAAAGCGGCGCAGAGTGAAGTGGCGGACAGCGGCGCGTTTGAATGCCTGATCGACGTCAGCCGCGCCCGACTGAGCGGTATTCACCCGCTGCCGCAGCGTGTGCAGATGGCGGACGGCTGGCGTGTGGAGCGTCCGCGGGTGGAAGAACGCGATCTCACGGATGCGCCGAAGGAGCGGGCAGGCGCGGTGGACGTGGAGGACGCGTTTGACACTCCCGTCACGCGCAAATCCCGCTGGGAGCGCAAACTGCTCGATCTGGGGCTGCGCAATTCGCTCATCAATCTGCGGCTTTCCAAGTCGCTCATCCCCGTGCTGACCACCTCTGTGGATGACCTCGAGGATTCGCTGGCGGACGGAGAAGATTTTTCCATTCAGCCCCTTCCCGCCGACTGGCATCTCAAGGGCGATCTCAACTTTGAAATGATGCACGAGCTGGGCGAGCTGGCGCCGGTGATTCAGTCGGAATTTAAAAACCACCGCCTGCGCTCGGCGATGACCGAGGGGGAGCTGAGCAAGGCGATCAAGGAACTCTACCGTTCGGCGCGCACCGCGCTCGAAGAAAACGGCGCCAATACGCTGTATATGGCGCTCGGTCTGCTGCGCTGGTACGAGAACCCCCGCAGTACCAAACCGCGCTACGCGCCGCTGATTCTCGTGCCGATCGAGATGGTGCGCAAATCCGCCTCGCAGGGCTATGTCATCCGTCTGCGGGAAGATGAGCCGCAGATGAATGTCACCATTCTGGAAAAGCTCAAGCAGGATTTCCAGATCGTCAGTAACGGACTCGACATTCTGCCGGAGGACGAACACGGCATTGATACGCGCAAGGTCTTTACCGTCGTGCGCAAGGCGGTCATGGAGCAGAAGAACTGGGACGTGCTCGAATCGGTCTATCTCGGCATTTTCTCCTTCTCGCAGTTCGTGATGTGGAACGATATCCGCAGTCGTTATGACGATCTCGCCAAAAACAAGATCGTGCGCAGTCTGATGGACGGCAAGCTCGCGTGGGACGCGGAGGAAATGGAAATCGGACAGCAGGTGGACGAAAGCGGCGTATTTTTGCCCATGCCCGCCGACGCGTCGCAGCTTTATGCCATCAAAGCCGCCTCTGAAGGGAAGAGCTTTGTGCTGCACGGTCCTCCCGGCACAGGCAAATCGCAGACCATCACGGCGTTGATTGCCAACGCGCTCGCGCTGGGAAAATCCGTGCTGTTTGTGGCGGAGAAAATGGCGGCGCTCGAGGTGGTGCAGAAGCGTCTCGAAAGCATCGGCATCGGAGATTTCTGTCTGGAACTGCACTCCAACAAGGCCAAGAAAAAGAATGTGCTGGAGCAGTTGCGCCGCGCTTCGGAAGTGACCAGGAAGCAGAGCGCGCAGGCCTATGAAAACAAGGCGGCGCAGATCGCCAAGGTGCGCGCCGAACTCAACCAATACGCGGAGGAACTGCACAAAACGCAGCTTTGCGGACAGTCGCTCTATGATTTAATCAATGAATATGAAGTCAGCAAGGAATATCCCGACCTGCCGCCGTTTGACCGGGACTTGCTCGACTCGCTTGACGCGGTCAGGTATGACGATAACCTGGTGCTGGTGCAGCGCCTCATCGCCGCCGCCAGGGAGATCGGACATCCCGCGGGGCATCCGCTGGCGGATGTGACCGAAACGGGTTACAGCCAGCAGCTTCGCATGAATCTGCCTGCCAAAAACGCGGCGTTCCGGGAATCGTTGACGACGCTGGAACAGGCGGCACACGCGTTTTGTGAAGCGACGGGTCTGCCCGTGAGTACTTACGCCCAACTCGAAAAAGCCGCCGCCTTTGCGCAGGAGATGAAGCTGTGGCTGACGCTGCCCGGCGCATGGGCGCAGGCGGAGAATGTCAACCTGTATATCTACCGCGTGCGGGAAATGTGCGAACACCACATCAAAGCAGGCATGATCGCGGACGGTCTGTCCGCGATGTGGAAGCCGGAATTCCTTTCGCTCGACGGCATGGCGCTGCTGAACGAATACCGCACCGCCTCCGCCAAATGGTTCCTGCCCCGTATGATAGGCGTCAACGCGCTGGTGAAAAAATTAGCGCCCTATGCCGCCCGACCCATCCAAAAGGAAGGGCTGGAAGCGCAGCTTGCGCAGCTCACGGAATACCGCACGGAAACGGACGAGGCGAGAAAGCTCTTTGACCAATGCGGCGACGGACTCGGTTCTCTGTTTGACGGTGAGAATACGACGGAGACGGCACCAACTGGGTGGATATCCGTTCGCGCTGCGACAGCGCCAAGGAAAGCGCGGGACGACTACTGGAACTGTGCGGCTCGGACGAATTCCGCAGACAGTACTGTTCCCGTTCTGACATCGCGCCGCAGATGACCGCCTTTATGGAGGCGTGGAGCGGTATGCAGACCGCAAAAGCGGCGTTTGACACGCAGATATCCGTAGCAGCCTATGCAGGGGACGGCTGGGCGTCGCATGATATCGCGCTGTGCAACGCGATAGAAGAACGCTTTGACGAGCTGAGAGAATGGATGGCGTGGAACAGCATCGCGGCGCAGACCGCGCAAAACGGTCTTGGTTGTGTGGTAAACGCCTATCGCGGCGGCATGGCGCATGAGGAGATAGAGGGCAGCTACAAAAAATCGCTCTCCCGCTCGCTCATAATGAAAATCATCGACGCAACGCCCGTCCTCAACGGATTCTCCGGCGCGGTGTTCAATGAAAAAATCGAGCAGTTCCGGCAGATGGACAAAGACCTGGCGAAGCTGACGCAGCAGGAAATCTTCTGCCGTCTGGCCGCCAAGGTGCCGAATTTTGCCAAGGAAGCGGCGCAAAGCTCTGAACTCGGCATTCTGCAAAAGGCGATTCGCAGCGGCGGACGCGGCATGAGCATCCGTCGGCTGTTTGACCAGATTCCCAATATGCTCCCCCGACTCTGCCCCTGTATGCTGATGAGCCCCATTTCGGCGGCGCAGTACCTCGCCCCCAATCGCGAACCGTTTGATCTGGTGGTATTCGACGAAGCGTCGCAGATCACTACCTCCAAAGCGGTGGGCGCGCTGGCGCGCGGCAAAAATGCCGTTATCGTGGGCGACCCCAAGCAAATGCCGCCGACATCCTTTTTTGCGGTCAACGCGGTGGATGAGGAGAATATGGAGGACGAAGACCTCGAAAGCATTCTCGACGACTGCCTTGCGCTGAATCTGCCGCAAACCCATCTTCTGTGGCACTACCGCAGCCGCCACGAAAGCCTGATCGCGTTCAGCAACCGGCATTTTTACGAAAATAAGCTCTACACCTTCCCCTCGGTCAACGACCGCGAAGCGAAGGTTCGGTTGGTGCATACCGACGGCGCGTTTGACAGGGGCAAATCCCGTCAGAACCGTTCCGAGGCGGAGGCGGTCATCGCGGAGCTGAAACGGCGATGCCACGACAAGAAGGCGTCCGCCCTCAGTGTGGGCGTGGTGACATTCAACATCAACCAGCAGAACCTGATTGACGACCTTCTCAATGAGGCGTGCAAGGAAGACAGCGCACTCGAAAGCTGGGTCTACAACGGCAAAGAACCGCTGTTTATCAAAAACCTCGAAAACGTACAGGGCGATGAGCGGGACGTCATTCTCTTTTCCATCGGTTACGGTCCCGACAAAGACGGCAGGGTTTCCATGAATTTCGGACCGCTCAACCGCGACGGCGGCTGGCGCAGGCTCAACGTGGCGGTGTCCCGTGCGCGCTGTGAAATGGTGGTCTTTTCCACCCTGCTGCCCGAACAGATCAACCTCAACCGCACCTCCGCCGAAGGTGTGGCGGCGCTGCGGGCGTTTCTGGAATACGCGCAGGGCAAGGATCTTGCGCAGGACAGCCGTTCCGTGGGGCGAGGAGACGACCGGGAAGGCGTCAGCAAGGCGATTTGCGCCGCACTGGAAGAGCAGGGCTACGAAACCCAGCGCATGGTGGGACATTCGCAGTATCACATCGACATCGGCGTAGTGGATCCCTGCAATCCCGAACGCTATCTGCTTGGCATATTGCTTGACGGCGCGACCTACCGGGATTCCAAAACCGTGCGCGACCGCGAACTGGCACAGATCAGCGTACTGAACAGCCTCGGCTGGAAGATCACGCGCGTCTGGTCGATGGACTGGTGGGACAACAGCAAAAAGGAACTGGCGCGGCTTCTCGATCTCCTCGAGAGGGAAAAGGAAGCCTCTGAAGCACAGGTCAGGGACGCGGCCGACGCGGAGAAAAATGCCGCGGATGACGCGGCGGAAGAAACACAGGCTCCGGCGGAGAATGCCGAATCCCCCGAGGGGGAAAAAACCGCCCTGCCCGATGACGATGCCGCGCCATCGGAAACAACGGAAACAGTCGAAAATGACGCAGCCACGGATACTGCCGAAGAATATGCCGACGCGATGCCTTCCGTGGGAAAACTGGCGGTTTATACGGCGGCAGCGCTGAAAAGCGAAGTGATCACGCCGGAGGATTTTGTATCTCCTGCCAATGCGGGCAAGATCAGGAAGAAAATTCAGGCGGTGATCGAAGCGGAAGCGCCGGTCAGCGAGGGGCTTCTCACCAGAAAGGTGGTGCAGAGCTTCGGCATTACCCGCAGCGGCAGCCGCATCCAGAATTATATCACGTCGCTGTATCTGTCCATGAAGCTTAAAAGCACCATACAGAACGCGGACCGTTTCTTCTGGAAGCCGGAGCAGGAGGAGAAGAGCTACGCCGGACTGCGCGTCAACGGCGAGGGCGACAACAAACGCGACGTGAGGGATATTCCCATACAGGAGGCGGCAAACGCGGTGTGTCTGGTGCTGTATGATCAGATCAGTATGTCACACGGCGATCTGGTCAAAGAAGCGGCCAAGATGATGGGGTACACCCGTTCGGGCAACAATGTCACTTCTGTCTTTGAAGCGGCGATTCAGTACGCCGACACGGCAGGATGGCTGATGCTCGACAGCAACGGCAACTGCAAGCTGTCGGAGGGCGGCATGGATTGGGCGCTCAGAGTGGCAAGCAGCGGAGAATAGTCTCATATAGCAATTATAATTGAAAAAACCGCCGGATTCGGGAAATGTCAACCGAATCCGGCGGTTTGTCACAGGCAGACTGTTTTGCATTTATTTGTCATGGCAAAAATTGTGTGTTGACCAAATGCATAAATCGTGTTATCCTTGAATCACGGGTTGAAGAAACCCGAAAAAAATCAAGGAGGTCTTCTGTTTGAAGCAAATGAGAAAAAGAATCCTTTCGGTTGTCATGATCTTCGCGCTGGCGCTCTCCGCGGCCGCCATGCCGAAGGCAATGCCGTACATGACCTACGCATCGGCAAATTACGGCAGTACCCAGCTCGAGGATTACGCGCGGCAGGTGGCGGGCATCGTTAACCGTGAGCGTGCCGCCAACGGGCTGTCGCCGCTGAAATACTCCGACCGCCTGAGTGAACCGGCGCTGGTGCGTGCCAAGGAGATTCAGTCCTCG
>CACWOA010000257.1 GCA_902762395.1 uncultured Ruminococcus sp. | reverse complement strand
TTTAAAATCATGTATGTTGCCCTCCCAGACACGATATCCTATCGGCAAGAAAAGCTGCTGCCCACACAGAACGGCGTCTGCCGTCCGTCGGCAGCAGCTTCTGCTTGCGGATCATCCTGTAAATCAATGATAAAAATTATTTCGATCTGGCAATCTCCACGATCTGATAGCGGATCATGCCGCCGGGGGCTTCAATTTCAATCGTCTCGCCCAGCTTCTTGCCGACTACCGCTCTGCCGATGGGGCATTCGTCCGAAATGCTGCCCTTGAAGGGGTTGGCTTCGGTAGAACCGACGATCTGGTATTCTTCCTCTTCGCCGGAATCGAGGTCAACGAGCTTGACTTTGCCGCCGATCTTGACAACGTCGGTGGAGAGATCGGATTCGTCGATGACAACGGCGTTTTTGAGCATGGTTTCCAGCTCGAGAATGCGGCTTTCCACCTGCGCCTGCTCGTTCTTGGCTTCGTCATATTCGCTGTTTTCACTCAAGTCACCAAAGGACAGCGCGACCTTGATTTTGTCGGCAACGTCTTTTCTCTTGACGGATTTGAGATATTCCAGTTCTTCTTCGCGCTGTTTGAGACCTTCCTCGGTCAGCATGAATTGTCTGTTAGTAGCCATACTGTCACAATCTTCCTTTTCCAAATAGTATTTTATGATTTTCGCTCCATCGGTCAATCCTCCGTCATGGTCTGTCGGAGAATTTCCTCCAGCTCGCCGATCCGGGTTTCAATACGCGCCTGCTCCCGCTTGGCCTCGTCGTATTCCCTGTTCCGGCTCAGATCGCCGAGAGAACGCGCCGCTCTGAGGCGGTCATTCACTTCTTTTCTGTCAACCGAACGAAGTGTTTCCAGTTCGTTCATGTATTCTCTCAGACGGCTGACCGTCATCACGGGCTTTCCTGTTTCATCCGCCATAGCGTTCCGCTCCTTTTGCAGAGGACTCACGGCGCATTCAAAAAACCGACGACTATATTATAGCCGCAATCGCCGCGTATGTCAATCATCAAATCATCTTTCGTTTGCATTACAACGCCCGCAGCACGGAGATCATGGAAATCAGCACAAAGACGATCTGCATGATGATGATCTCCACCGGGTCGATGGCGTAGGGGCTGAGGCAGCTCAGTCCCGCTACAAAGAGAAATCCCATCGCAAAGCAGACGGTCTGGATCAACATACCCAGCCGGCGGGTTTCCTTGAGGCGCACCGCCCCGCGAATGCTCTCCGACAGCGCCCGCAGCGAACCGTCCGTCGCCAGAAGCGCCTCCTCCTGCTCCGTCACCGCGTAGGTCACGGAATCGTAGATGCGGCTGCCTTCGTTGTCGAGAATGGAAATAAAACGGGGCGGAACGTCAAACACCGCCGTAATCAACTGCACATTGATATTCGCGTCGCAGGTATAAATCATGACGTTGGTGCCGTCCGAAATGAGCCGCACCAGCGCATTGCGCGTGGAAAGAGACGCTTTGTATTCCAGCAGGTAAACGCCCATCAATCGGTTGTTGACCGCCACATACAGCACCTGATGCCCCGGACGCTTGCGCAGCGCTTCAAATTCATCCAGCCGCGCCAGTCCCCCGTTTGGCACCAGCACACGGTGGGTTTCCATCATGTCGCGGTTGCCGATCAATATGCGCTTTTCCCGCATCCATGCCGAAATGCCCATTTCGTTTTCGTACTCGATGCCGTCTACGTTTTCCCGCAGCTTTGCGTCATCACCGATGAGCTGTCCGAAAACCTCCGCCAGCGCACCGCCGGAAGCAATCAGCACAGAAGCCGCGGTTGTGGTGATGTCTGCCATTTCCATTTCCGCCACGGCAAAGCTGCGGCGCACCTTGATGCTGCCGCGTGGGAAAAGCTCGGTCGTGTTGATGGCAAACGCGTCGGTGTCCCCGAATTTCTCCACAGCGTTCCAGCCGTTGAGAAGCGCGCCTTTGCGCCGCAGTTGGTTGCTGATGTGGCTGAGCGGTATCTCGAGACACAGCAGCCCCGTGATGGGAATGCCCGTTACCAGCGCCGCGCACAGAGCGGAAAACGCCACATTGAGAAAATCCCCCTCCATAAAGAGTCCCCTGACCGCGCCAATCACGGCCGTCACGACCGAGGCGGCGAGAAAATAGGGGTACACCCTGGCAATCATGGCACTGCTGCTGTCCTCGCGGCAGGCATTGACAAAATAATGATGCAACTGTCTCGTGCGCACCACATAGGCAATTCTGGCATTGGTGCTGCCCGACGCAAGCCGCAGGTCGGCGGCAATCGGGCTGTCATCCGCCGCGAGTACTTCGGAATGGATGCCCCGTCTGGCGGCATATCCGAAGCCCTTCGCCACGCGCAGGGTATGCAGCAGACGGTTCAGTGTGTAGATGGTCACGGACAGACAGATCGGCGCGGCAAAGGAATGCGTGGCGGGTCGATTTGCCAGCGTGACAGACAGCAGCATATACAGTATATGCGCCAGTTCCGCGATCATTGCCGCCGTTACCGCCGCGCGGATGTTAAATTTTCGGGCGATCAGTCTTTTCATACCCGAAATCAGGTCTTTGATGACGATATAGGCGGTAAAGCCCAGACCGCACAGTTCGATCAGAAGATAGGCGACCGGCGCGCCTTCCGGCGTGAAAACGGAGGGAAGGGGAACGCCAAAGGCGGGCAGCAGCTCGATGAGACAGAGAAAAAGCGCGACCACGCCTGCCTCCACAAGATTGAACATGGTTCGCCGACACATCCCGTCCAGTTCCGAACGGACTTTCTCCACCTCTTTGGCGCTGCGGTAACTCGCTTTGGTCAGTTGCACATCCTCGTCCAGCTCGTAATCATCCTCTCCGTTGCCGCCTCTGAAGGGGCTGCGGTTCCTGAGCTGCTGTTCGAGTTCAAACAGGTCAACGCTGCCCTGCCGGTTATGTACGCCGCGCTTCCGGTCCTTTCCGAGTATCCGGTCGGCGGGGTCCATCTCCACCGGGGAGATCGGCAGCTCGTCCTCCGGCTCCTCCTGCGGAGAATAGAGAACATCGAGAAGCGCTAAATCAAGGCGCACAAAGGGTATTTTGCCCCTGATGAGCTTCATGTTCCCCTTTCCTACGGCGGCGGAAGGTCCGATTCCCCAATCGGTCGGAATAGGCATAGCCTCCATGACATAGGAAACAACCGCTTGCCCGGTCGTCTTTTTTTTATCTCCTGTCTGCAGATTCAGGCTGATCCCGCAGACAGTCAAAAGAGTGAAGCTCCTGAATCAAGAGAACTTCACTCTT
>CACWOA010000256.1 GCA_902762395.1 uncultured Ruminococcus sp. | reverse complement strand
ATAGCGAAGACGACTGGAACGGTTGGTACCGTGACATTCCGCTGAGATTCGGCGATAAAGAATATACCGTTGGACTGCTGGTACAGGGCGAAGAAGAGGACGGCATTGCCGACGTGCAGCGGAAAGCGTATCGGCGCTTTGCGGCAAAGTGGGAGGATTTACTGCCGCTTCTGCTGGACGAACTGCTCCGTTATTACAATGAAGAAGAGCGTGACAGCTACGGTCCCGATGACGAGGAGGAATCCGCCGCGTGGTGGCCGGAGATCGAAACGCGCGAAGCGATGCTGCATGCGGTCACGCCGGAGATGATCGTTGTACCGCAAGACTATATGCAGGAGGACGGCAGGCGTGTCTATCTGCTTTTCAACAGAACATGGGGCGGCGAAGACCTCGACGACAACGGCGTTGCTGTCGCCTTCCTCAATGAATCCGTTGAAGAAATCGGCTACAAAGACATCGCATTTTAACGTGAAGTGTGAAGTGTGAAATGAAAATTAAAACGGAGCGGGTCGCATGATTTCATGCGTTCGCTCCGTTTTGTTTTGTCATCCGTGAGGCTTATTGTGAAAAAATTACAATTTCACACTTTCCACGCCCCACTTCACACTCCCCACTTCCCACTCCCCCACTTCACATTTCACGTTGAATGAAGTATTTCGTCCACGGCAGACGCATTTCATCCACAGAGGGATTGCGGTCGAAAAAAGGCTGTGCTATACTTGGGGCAGAAAGGATGGTTGATTCTGATGTGGACAAATATTATTTTATCGGTTTTAGCGGCTATGGAAATCGGATTTCTGGTGTGGGATTTGGTGAGCAAAACGACCCATTACCGGCTTAAAACCGCCGCGCGCTTCGGACTGGCGGCGGTTCTCACCCTGTTGATGCTGTTTGGCGTGCTGCAGGGCTTTTCACGGTATGCGGGTATCATTTTCCTTCTCACGGTGATGGGGATTGTCTCGCTGTTTTCCCTGCGCAAGAAGGGAGAACGCGAAATCACAAAACGTTCACGCCGGGTCTGGCGCACCGTTGGCAGCAGTTTGCTGTATCTGACATTCCTGCTGCCCGCCGTTGTTTTCCCGCAGGTTGAAGAAATACCTGTGACAGGCGATCTTCCGGTTGAAACAGCGCTGTACACATGGACGGACGAGAGCCGCGCGGAGACATTTGCAGACAGCGGCGAAAAGCGGAAAATCACCGTGCAGTTCTATTATCCGGATGCGGGAGGACGTTATCCGCTGACGGTGTATTCTCACGGCGCGGCTTCTACGATGGACGCGAACGATTCCACCTGCCGCGAACTGGCTTCTCACGGCTATGTCGTGGCGGCGGTGGCGCATCCCTATCACGCCATGTTTGTGACGGACGCGAACGGCATTACGACTTCGGTGGATTCCGCCTTCATGCAGCTCGCCATGAGCGGACCGCTGACCCATACCAACGAGGAAATGCTGACGTATTACAGAGAGTGGATGAAAACCCGCACCGACGATCTGAACTTTGTGCTGGATACGATTCTGCGCTGTGCTGCCCGGAATGAGGCGGAGGCGTTTGCCCGCATCGACCCGCAGCACATCGGACTTTTCGGACATTCGATGGGCGGCGCGGCTTGCGAAGCCCTGGGACGGCAGCGCGATGATATTGACGCGGTGATCGTGCTGGAAGGCATGATGCTCGGAGAACTGACGGGAGCGGACGAAACCGGCTTTACCTACGGCAATACGCCTTATCCGCTGCCGCTTCTTGATGTCAATTCCGATTCGATTGCCTCACACGGCATGGAACAGATGTTCGGCAGCCGCGAATATGTCAATTTTAACGTGGTCAAAAACGCAACCGACGCGCGGGAAGTGACCTTCCGCAACGCGGCGCACATGAATTTCTGCGACCTGCCGACTGTTTCTCCCGTCATGGCTTCCCTGTTCGGCGTGGGAAGCCGCAACCCGCGGGAGTGTATTATCACAGTGAACGGCATTGTGACAGAATATTTCGACCACTATCTCAAAGGCGAATCCCCGCTCGACATCGCGGAGGAATATTGATTTTTATCGGCGTGTGTGGTATGATGATGACAGTCTGAGAGCAAAGGAAAGAATGCGGCATGAAAGTATCCATCAGGAAAATAGACGATTGCTCGGAGGAGCAGGTGGTCATCGAATGCGTGCGCGTCACACCGGAAATCGAGGAAATCCGCGCCTATGCGATGACCAGGGGGAAAGGACTTGCCGGACTGTCCGACGACGGACAGAGGGAGCGTATCGCGCTGGAGGATGTGTATTATTTTGAGGCGGTGGATGAAAAATGCTTCGCCTGCACGGAAAAGAAAGTCTACGAAATCAAACAGCGGCTCTACGAAGCGGAAAAGACCTATGCGGACTTTTATTTCGTGCGCTGCTCCAAATCGGTGGTGCTGAACCTGATGAAGCTGGACAGCATCAGTCCGGCGCTGGCGGGGCGTTACACTGCCCATATGAAGAACGGCGAGAAGCTGATCATCTCGCGCAAATATGCCCCTGCCGTCATTGCGCGGGTGATGGGGGAGGAAGGATGATAGGATGTTTTTTCACACAAACAGCGGATTTCTGACCCGCTATCTCATTGCTTTCTGCGCAATCACCACGGGATTGTGCATAGCGGAAGGGGTGCTGGGCATCTGGCTGCTGCCCGACAGCCGACTGCCTTTCAGCGCCTACCTCGTGCCGCCTGCGTTCGGACTGATGACCGTGCTGACCGGTCTGGTAACGGAGTCGCGCAAAGAACTGTCCGTGCGGCAAATGCTCTTTCGCATAGGGCTGCAATGGCTGCTCATCGAGGGCATGGTGTTCGGGGTCAATTTTGCCGTCGGCAATCGCTTCACGCCGATGATGGCGGGGATTGTCGCGGGAGAAATCACCTGCATTTTCGTCTTTGTCTATTTGGTCATGTGGCTCAACGAGCGGCGCGTTGCCCGCGAATTCAATCGCAAGCTTGCCTCCCTGCAAGCCCTTAACAAGTGAACTGTGGAAAGTGAGGAGTGGGAGAGCGCTTCGCGCCGAATATATATGTTGCAAGGCGCCTGGAAAAAACAGCGCTCTCACATTCGTTCGAGCTAAGAGAACAGTGAATAACGAATGTGAGAGCGCTGTAAATCTTTAGAGCCTGTCTGCCAATCACTATCCACAACTTAAGCACTCCCCCAGTCGGCTACGCCGACAGCCCCCTCAAAGAGGGAGCCATTATTCGCCTCCCTCTTTCCTGTATCGCAAGCGATACAAGGGGAGGTGGCACGCCGCA
>CACWOA010000255.1 GCA_902762395.1 uncultured Ruminococcus sp. | reverse complement strand
TCGGCCATGTATTTGTCAAAATCCGTATGGTTGATAACAAATCGCGGCGCGTTAATCATGCTGCCGCCGACAGCCGCATCTTTCAGGTAGCCTTTGACGGTAAATTCCTGCTGCGTGCTGCCGATTTTGATACTGAATTTGTCACCTATCGCCATGCCCAGACTGTCAAGATACGATTTTCTGATATAGGCGCCGCCTTGGGGAATTTCTGTCAGTTCGTTGTTATCGCCGTCGTAATAATTCTCAATGCGGTTGTCAATCGAGCTGAGCAGGTTGATGCCCGACGAGCTGATGGTTTCGCCGTTAAACTTGATACCATCGGTATTGTAAAGGATGGTTTCGACCCTGACTTTTGTCACACAGTCCAGCCCGCGCGCGATTTCGGCGGCGCTTTTGCCGTTTTCGCCGCGCTCCAGCACCGTGTAATCGCCCACGTCGGCTTGGTCAAAATAATCGTCCAGCGAACCTACCACCGCCGCCAGATTGCTTGCGCTGGAAGCAATGAATGTCACCGCTAAAATGACGAACAGCAGAATGATAAAATTCATGGTCTTTTTGCGCTGCAAGTCGCGTTTGAGAATGTGGAAAAACATGGTTTGAGAACATCTCCTGTCTGAAAAGATTGTACCCCGAAAAAGGGGAAAACGCAATAGAGCATGGCTTTCTATGAGCTTGGCTTGATTATACGCCTTGATTTCTTAAAAAATCCTTAAATCAGGGAAATTTCACATTCGCGGAAATCGCGTATTTTCGGGCTTTTTCAAAAATCTTATGGCATGATTTTTGATTATTTTTTTGAGGTAATATACGGGTACTATCCATGCTGTTCTCCCATGAAAAGCGCCGCTTGACAGAGAAAACGAAAAGACACCCGACCGCAGCCGGATGCCTTCCTATATATTTCCTTATAATTGATGCCAGATGTGAGAATTCGCGTGATTTGCCTCGTAAGACTTCAGACCTGCTTTTGTATCAGGCGCCAGAATCAGATGTCTGAAAAGCCAGTTTCCGGGGAGAATATCTTTTCCATGAAATCGGATTTCTTTTATCCGCCTTTTAGGCGATACAGAGACCTCGGCTGCCGTTGCATCCGGAAGGTCTGTATTGATCGGAACCGCGTCATTTGCGTAAATCCTGCTCATGCCGTTCATCCGGAATCCGTGTTTTTTCATCATTGCGCCCATCATTCCGGGCATATATTCGAGAGGACCTTTACTGTTGACATACACAACCGACACGCCGAAGGCTTCGACATACTTCATGCAGCGGGTGTCGTTTTCCCTGTGCTCTTTTTCGGGCTGCTTCGGGTCGGCCGGCGCGCCGTGCGGAAAAAGAATCATGGATAGTTCTTCGTCCTTGACATTTTCATAGAAATGCCTGCGCCGGGAATCATAGCAGATGGCCACGCCGATTTTTCCGAAAGGCGTTGGAATGATGCTGCCGAAGTCACCTTGTTTGAATACCGCGCTTTCCCCCTCTGATTTGGAAACATACCCGCAAACGCCTTCCGCACCGGCAATCATGTATCGGTTGAAATAATCGCCGTTTTCTTTATCCAGATAGCCGACGCCTATGTATGTATGGTATTTCTTTGCCATGGCAACGGTCCATTCCGAAGTATCCCTGCCGCAGTCATCCGCATACTGCCAGATTTCCTGACTCGCCATGTAGCTGCAAAGCGCCAGCTCCGGCAGCACAACAAGTTCCGGCGACGGAAGTGACCGGATGCGTTCCTCGATGTACGCTTTCCTTTGCGCAATACCCTTGATGTCATTGTTGAGTTCCAAAGCAAAAACGCGCATATGTCTTCCCCTTTTCTTTTTATTTATCTTTTCAGGTCCTCGCTCAGTGACGGCGGAACACTTCGCGGACCTCTGACCGCGTAGATTCCATACGCATCCTTTAATTTCTGAAAGGTAAATTGGTCGGGCTTATATTTTCGTTGAAGCCTGATTTTCATAATCGCCTTCATATGTACATTCCCGTCGTCATATGCAAACGGAATATTCGTTTCCGTCACCTTGCATTGATACAATATGGCGGAAACAGGCGCACCCACATACATGAAAACCGTATCGTCCTTTTTGATGCCTGCGCCTTGCTTCCAGTCAATTTCGTCCGCGTTCTCAAAAGCCTGTATGATATCATAAAACTTCGGATTGGACGGAACGAGCCATTCTTTCGGAGGACGAAGCTTCTGCTTTTTCTGTCTGGACGCTGTTGTCAGATAGCTTTCTTCCAGCCACCGGCAGATATCCTCCATCGGAACGGAGCCGTCCAACAAAACGGATATCCAGTTTCCCCGGCTGATATGGTAGCCGCGAAGGTAGCCGGTCTGCTGTATCAGCATTTCCGCTAAAAGAGGATCGGGGAGCTTCACGTTGAGGATATCTACCGTTTCGTGACCGTCAAGTCCGAGCTTCTCTTTGCTCACATTCATTACAAGCCCGAACCACTTGCCATTGTCAGCGTGCCGGAATACCGCATAGTCGGGAAATCGCATCCACAGATATTCCGGCGCCGCCTTGTATTTCTTCTTTATGTATTGCATCAACTGTTCTCTGTACGTCATAGCAATCCGCCTCGCGATGATGGGAATGGATAATCGTTCTATGACAATATAGTACCACAATAGGATGCCAATTACAAGAACAAAAACAATCAGCCCGGGGAAATCAATTTTGGTGATAACATTCGCCGGATTCGCTAAACTGCGTTGAAAATCCCAGCGCAGTTTACACTCCCCCAGTCACCCGTCAGCAAAGCTGACAGTGACAGCCCCCTCAAAGAGTGAGGTGGCACGAAGTGCCGGTGGGAGTTCCCCCGTTTTTCAAAATTGATTTCCGTGCAATCAGCCCGGGAAACAAATGTTTCCCGGGTTAATCATGCAAAGGATTGCCTGCGGTTTTGACTTCATTCCGGCGAAACATCGTCCCGGCGTGTGATCAGAAAAACATATGCTGCGACTGAATCAGATGGGGCGAATGCGGCTGGAAGTTCACCAGACCGCATCGGACGGTCACTCTCTGTGCGCCCGTCACCGTGCAGGTAAAGAGGGTCAGATCATACGCCGAATCGGTCATCTCCTGATAGGCATACGGTGAAAGGGCGGTCACTTCCTCTACCTGATAACGGAAGACGTCGCCGTTCATCGCCACCACAATGACCGCGTCTTTCTTGGTCAGTTCCTTGATTCTGCCGAAATGGGCGTTGTAATTATGTGCGCAGATCACCAGATCGTCCGTGTAGGCGGAGCCTTTGTAGCGGCAGGGAGAACGCCGCAGTCCCGGATAGCTCCACT
>CACWOA010000254.1 GCA_902762395.1 uncultured Ruminococcus sp. | reverse complement strand
CTACGGACAGCAGTGTCCCAAAGCGGCGGGTATCATTCACTTAGGCGCGACCTCCTGCTATGTGGGCGACAACACCGACGTGATCGTGATGACGGAGGCCATGAAGCTGATACGCAAAAAGCTGGTCAACGTGATTGCGGAGCTGGCGAAATTCGCAGACGAATACAAGTCCCTCCCCACGCTCGCCTTCACCCATTTCCAACCTGCGCAGCCTACAACCGTGGGCAAGCGCGCATCCCTCTGGCTGCAGGATCTGGTGATGGATCTCGAAGATGTGCAGCACCAGCTCGACAACGCCAAGCTTCTCGGCTGCAAGGGTACCACCGGCACACAGGCGAGCTTCCTGGAACTCTTTGACGGCGACCATGAGAAATGCCGCGAAATCGACAGACGCATTGCCGAGAAGATGGGCTACAGCGGCTGCTTTGCGGTGTCGGGGCAGACCTACAGCCGCAAGCTGGACAGCCGTATTCTCAATGTGCTGTCGGGCATCGCCCAATCCGCGACGAAATTTTCCAACGATATCCGTCTGCTCCAGCACCTCAAGGAAATTGAGGAACCCTTTGAAAAGGGGCAGATCGGTTCTTCCGCCATGGCGTACAAGCGCAACCCCATGCGCAGCGAGAGAATTGCTTCTCTGGCGCGCTATGTGATGGTGGATGCGCTCAATCCCGCGATCACCACCGCGACCCAGTGGTTTGAGAGAACCCTTGACGACAGCGCCAACAAGCGCATCAGCATTCCCGAAGCCTTCCTCGCGGTAGACGGCATTCTCAGCCTCTATCTCAACGTGGTGGACGGTCTGGTGGTTTATCCCAAAGTTATCCGTCAGCGCCTGATGAAGGAGCTTCCCTTTATGGCGACCGAAAACATCATGATGGACGCGGTCAAGCGCGGCGGCAACCGTCAGGAGCTTCACGAGAGAATCCGTGTGCATTCCATGGAAGCCGGCAAGCAGGTCAAGGTCGAGGGCAAGGAAAACGACCTTCTCGAAAGAATCGCGGCGGACGAGATGTTCGGCGTGACGCTCGACGAGCTCAAGGCGCTTCTCGACCCCTCGAAATACGTCGGCAGAAGCCCCGAACAGGTCACGGAATTCCTCACCGAATGCGTCAATCCCCTCTTGGAGCAGTACAAGGGCGAACTGGGCGTGAAAGTCGAAATCAACGTGTAATTTATTAAAATCGGTTTCGCTGTCGCTTCCCACTTTTATTCCGGACTTCCGGCGTTTGAAATGGGAAACGGTTCTACTATAAGAACAGGCATCATGCTGATTATTCTGTCGCTTTTCTGCCGCTATGGTGCGGAGCTGACCGAAAAATCGGGTGCCGCGGTTGAAAATGCCGTCCCTGCTGTCGCGGAGGAAGTCCCCGAAACGGAAACGGAACCGCCCACCGATGCGTAATAAGGCACCAACTTAGACACCATCTTTGATGAAAAAAACACCGCCGAAAAACCGTCATGAAAAATGACAGTCTTCGGCGGTGATTTTTTTGTATTTTATCGGCAGCCCGTCTTTTGATAAAACAGCTTTTCCAGCCCGTCTTTCAAGGCATCGCCACAACCGTCGCGCAGCACCGCACGACCGCCGCACAAGCCGGCAATCGCCCCCCGGGACTGCCGGTAGGCAATCTCGGTGAAAGAGGCATACACCCGCGCCGCCTCCCGTATGCGCCAGTGCGGAACAAAGCCGCTCAGCATTTTGGAAAAATCTCCCACGGTTTGCCATTCGCCGCACTCCCCTTGCAGAAATGCCGCGAGATCGTCGGCACAAACGCTTCCCTCATTGAGCGAAAAGGCAGTCACTTGCGGCGCTAATCGCTGCGGGAGATCTGTCTCGCTGTCGTAACACAGCTCGCTGAGAAATTCCCTTCCGCTGTCCAGTATTTTCTCCACCGCCTCCTCGCTGACGTTCCGCAGCAGCAGATGGGTGCCGAACACCCGCGTGCTTTCCGTCCCCTTTTTCTCGGACAGGGAAAGCGCGTCGGTATAGGGAAATAAGACCTGACTGTAGGTCACGGGGAAATGCATCAGACAGTGCAGCACGCGCCATGACGCAAAGGAACAGAGGGAAATGTCATTTTCACTGAACGCGCCGCCGCTGCCCCATTGTATTCCGATGATGGTTTCGTTGCGCATTATAATATCCCCACCGCTTTCATAATGTCGAGCGCCACGAAGCCCTTGGGCTGGTTGCCGTTGACGGTAATGTCCGCCGCCGCCCGGTAAATGCCGTCCCGCTTGGCGTACAGCTCACGGATGGCGGCCATTTTATCCTCGCATTGCAGCAGAGGACGCGTAGTGTCCCCCGCGAGTCGCTCATAGATCACTTCGGGCGTCACGTCGATCAGCACCAGCACGCAGCCCTTGCGCAGCGCGTCGATATTGCGCTGAAACGTAAGCGCGCCGCCGCCTGCCGAAACAATCAGCCGCTCGCGCTGAGAGAGCGAGGCGCAGACTTCATGCTCGCGGTCACGGAAATACGCTTCTCCGTGAAGACGAAAGATTTCGCTGACACTCATGCCCTCCGTTTTCTCGATCAGTTTGTCGGTGTCCACCAGTTCCCGCTTGGTATTGAATGCCAGCTCATTGCCGACCGTGGTTTTGCCGCAGCCCATAAAGCCGAACAGCACAATATTCCGGTTCATCATTTTCGATTCCTGCCTGTCTTATTTCTTTTGGGTAAAATGCTCGTTCATGTAGGCGGTCGCCTGCGCAATGACCTTTTCCACATCCGCCTGCGCAAAGGTAACGTCCAGCCAGATTTCCTGCGCCGCCGCAGCCTGCCATACCAGCATCGGCATACCGCCCTGTACCTTGCAGCCCGCCGCCTTGGCCGCCTTGAGCAGCGCTGTCTCTTCCGGATTGTACACCGCGTCGAACACCGCTTTGCAGTGACCGAGCAAGTCGGCTTTCACCGGCATATGCCCCACCTTGGGATACATCCCCACCGGCGTAGCGTTGACCAGCAGATCAAATTCGCCGCTCAGCTCCGTGATGTTGACAATCGTGATCTTTGTGTCGGGGTGATGCGTCAGAATTTCTCCGCGGATGGTTTCGGCTGCGGGGATATCGCTCTCCAGCACGCCAAAGGTGATGGCGCAGCCCGCGCGCGCCGCTTCGCCCGCAAAGACGCGGCATACGCCGCCCGCGCCGAGAATCGCAACATCCCCCCGCAGCGGAATATCCGCTGCCGCCAGCGCCCGCACAAAACCGGTCGGGTCGGTGGTGCGCCCTGTGCGGTCGCTGCTTCGCACCGTATTGACCGAGCCGTATTCCTTCGCCACGCCTTCGACCGAGTTCA
>CACWOA010000253.1 GCA_902762395.1 uncultured Ruminococcus sp. | reverse complement strand
TGAATATTGATAAGGTAGTTGACACTATCAGGTATTTTTCCGCATCTGAAAAAATGCATACGCTTTACAAAGTTAAATTAATGAAGCTGCTCTGGTATTCTGATGCTATATCCTATAAACGAAGAGGGCATTCTATTACAGGACTTGTCTATCGGGCGCAGACCATGGGTGCGTTGCCCATTGCACATGATACGCTGATTGAACTCAACGGGATTCGTTACAAGGAAATCGAATTTGAAGACAGTACAGGCTATCATTTTCTGCCAGATGATAAACCGGATTATCCCTCATTATCATCCGAAGATATGCAGGTATTAGACACGGTAATTGAATACTTTGGCAGTTGTACAAAAGACGAAATCGTTGAACATATGCATAATGAAAAGGCGTATCAACACACGAAGACATATGACCTGATTTCCTTCCGTTATGCCGTCAACTTATCTGTCAATTAACAAACAGCCCCGTTCCCTTGTCAACTACACCGACAAGGGAACGGGGCATTTTGATTTTATTGTATACCACCAACCCTTCCGTTACCTCACCTCTTTAAAAGGGGTGTAAAATCCGTTTTTGTCGGTGTCAAAGGGAATCGTGTATTGGGTATTATAGGTGGCGCTGCCGTCCTCCGTCACATTACCGTTCTCTAACGTCAGCCGCATACTCTTGCTTTTCGCCTTCGCTTTCAGTTGATAGCTTTTGCCCAATGTGAAAGAATAGTCAATGGTATAGGCATAGGGATGCTGAATCACAAAAACATTGTCAAACGGCGCGGCGTCTTTTGATTTGGTTTCTTTGATTATCCGTTCTTCCTCTGTGTTCGGGTCAGAAAAAAAGATTTCGATGTTCTCTGTCACAAGCCATGTTTCTTCCCCTTGGTGTTCAAACATAGAATCATCACAAGCGTACTGTACCGCTTTTTCGGGATTGAATACAATCACGGTATAAGCGTAATCCATGTCATAGCTTCCTTTTCCGAGTATGCCTGCGAAACCGCCGTCTGTTGCAAGATAATAGGTATTGGCATAAATTCCCTTTTCACCCTTTTTGCACGCGGCTACCCAGTCGGACGTCTCTTGGCCCAGCGGCGACGCCTGCAAAGACATCAAACGGCATTCGTAATAGTCCGTTTTATCATTAAATTCCGACACAATTGTCAGCATCGCGTCGTTTTTAATTTCATCCTCCATAACATCCACCCCGTAATACTCTATCGTATCCTCTGCATCCGTGTACGACACATTCCACACGTCAGATTCCGTGACATCGACCTCATCATAATTCGCCACAAACATCATGCCAAGGAATCCGGCCATAGCGAGCAGCAAAAACAGACCGATCGGCAGCAGCAGGGACACCAGCAGAGCGCCAAAGAGCTTCTTGTTGGCGGGTCGCGCCACCACAGGCGGCGTGAAAGGCTCTGCTTCCGCAATTTCGGTACCGCAGGTCGGGCAGAGCTTCCACTCGGGGCGCAGCGCCGTGCCGCAGTTCCGGCAGCTCGCGGACAGCTTCTGACCGCAGGTCGGACAGGAAACAAACCCCTCCTGCACTTCACTGCCGCATTGGGGGCATTTGGCAATCAGATGATCCTTGCGCACCACGAGATAGATAATCAAGCCGATGAAGCCCGGCGCCAGCACCGCAATGAGCGCCCACAGCCACGGTTCCATGCCGCGCGACCTTGCGTCCTGGTAAACATATATCCCCAAAAACACAGGAACCGCAATCACTGCCCAGAACATGAGAAATAACGCAAGACAGGCATAAACAAATGTCATAATCAGCCAACTCCTTTCTGAAAATCATTCCTTATATCCGCAAAACGGACAATACACATGGTTTTTAGGGATCCGGTTTCCGCATTTCACGCACACCACATCGTCGATGACCGGATTTTTGCAAAGCAGAAAGAGCAGCAGCCCCATCAGCCATGTAAAGAACGCCAGCGCCCCCCATCCGAGGGCATTCATGCCGCGCTTTGACGCGCTGACGCCTGTGGGGACGGCAAACGCGAGGGATATGCCCAGCATGACAACCGCGAAAATCGCAAATGAAATCCATTGGGTATCGTTTTGTACTGCCATCACAAACCTACTCCTTTACAAATGATTAGGAAACAGTCTGTCACGGTATTTTACCATCAGCGCGCCGCAGAGGATATGACCGAGCAGCAGGAGCATAAGCGCCGCCAGCGTAACGACCGCCATGCGATGTCCGTATATTCCTATCAGCATCCTGCCATAGACCATATATCGCTGCGCCTGCGGACTTTGCAGCACCCATTCCAGACGAGGGGAGAAAAGCCTCACAGCCGTTGCTGTCATGAACAACGTCAGTGTGACGAAAAGAATGACCGCCGCCGTCAGCCACCGCGCCTGCCGCCTGCTTTCGCGCCGCACGCTCTCCATTTCCAGTCGGAAGGGATTGATGACGGGCGGCTTTGTCTGCGGCGCTTCATCCTCTTCTTCCCGCAGTGTGGCCAGCAGCGCGTCGAGACGCTCGTCCGAAATGGCATGCCCTTTTTTATTCATCACGCAGTCCTCCTTTCAGCAATTCACGCGCCTGATGGAGCCGGTATTTGACCGTTCCTTCGGGTATTTTCAGGATTCGGGACAGTTCCCTGACGTCGTAGCCGCGATAATAATGCAGAATCACCACGGTGCTGTACTTTTCGGGAAGCCTGCGCACTGCATCCCAGATTTCGGCGTTTTCGGCTGCGTTGTCCTGCGCCGGCACCGACGCGAGCGTCCTGTCCTTTTCCTCATTGGTAGAAAACGGAACCAGCAGAGAAACCCAGCGTTCACGCCGCCGCAGATCGCGCCAGCAGTTGACGCAGATCGCGGTCAGCCAATGCTCAAAGGGCTGTGATTCATGATATTGATCGAGATGACAATGCACGCGGAGCCATGTCTCCTGATAGAGATCATCCGCGTCATAGGGACTGCCGCACAGCTTGATGCAGAGACCGTAAAGCCGTCTGCCATATTGGCGAATCAGTTCATCCAGCATACCTTTCCTCACTTCCCCGCTTTTCATTTCCTACATTAACATATACGCACAAAAAAAGCAACGGGTTGGGAATAAAATGAAAAAAAAATCAGCCGGAGGGACATGGCGGAAAAACGGATGACCCTCCGGCTGGTTGGTTGGGAAAAGGATTCTGTTGTCTGTCGGCATCAAAGGGTTTTCAGCAGGCTTGACAGCAGCATCATGCCCACTGCCACACCGTTAGTAATCATGTGGCAGACGACCGATCCCCAGTAATTCTTGCACAGATAGGAGCAGGCGACAAACGCCGCCGCCATGGGA
>CACWOA010000252.1 GCA_902762395.1 uncultured Ruminococcus sp. | reverse complement strand
TGCGGCAAGCCGCCATGAAATAAGGCAGAATCGACGGAATGTAGATTTTGCTCACTTTTTGCAGACGGTTCATGCGGTACACCGCCGCCATTTCCAACAGCTTGGGGTCTACCTCTCCGATGCCCTGATAGACATTGGCATACACCACCGGCAGCACCATGAGAAAAGCGATAAAGACCGGCACATGCTGTCCCGTCAGCCAGACCAGCGCCAGAATGATAAACGAGGCGACAGGGGTGGATTTAATCACCGTGACCGCCGGAGAAAAAAAGGCGCGGGCAAAGGCATAGCGGCGGCAGACCACCGCCAGCAATGCCCCGGTGACGCTTCCGAACAGAAATCCCTCAGTGATTCTGCCCAGTGAACGCAGCGAGTCGCTCCAGAATTCCGCCGTTTGCCCCAATGCCAGCAATCGGCGCGCGACAGCGGCGGGAGAGACCACCAGCAGCTCCATATTCACCGCTATACAGACAAGCTGCCACAGCACCAGCCAGAGTGCCGCGACAGCCGTCTTGATTGCGATGTTTTTCAGTTTTTGAGAGTGCAGGATTTCCCGGCACTTATCAGCCGACATAATAGAAGCCGTCGTCAGGAGCCGCACCGCCCACGGACTGAGGATCCGCTTCGAGCAGCACATTGATGAAGTCGGCAACCGCTTTCTGCATTTCGTCGCCGGTCTTGCAGACGATGTTGCAGTTGGGAATCGCCTGCTTGGCAAGCGCTTCGTTGGGAATCACGCCGAGTGCCACGACATTGGCCACCGTGCCGTCAAGGTCATTCAGCGCCGCGTCGGAAGAAGCCGCGAAGTCATTGAGGAAGGTCTTGAACGCGCCCTCATTGTCCTTCAGCCAGTCAGCCCGCACGATGACAACGCCCTGTGCCACAGGGGTTTCGCAGACCTTGTTCCACTCCGCCTGGAGGTCGGTCACGGTGAATTCCTTCTCCGCTTTCTTAAGCTGACCCTTGGCGGCGGTCGCCTTGGGTTCGGGAATCATGGCGGTTGTCACGTCGCCGCTGACAAGCTTGGCGACCAGCTCATCCACGGTGAAGTCAAAATTGACCTTCACGTCAGTAAGATTGTTCTTCTGGATGAGGTAGTTGAGAATATACTCGGGGTTCGCGCCCTGTGTGGAGGACGGCGCATAGATCGTCTTGCCCGCGAGATCAGCCACCGACTTGACCTGACCCGAGGTGTCAATCATATACAGCACGCCGAGGGTGCTGACGGCCGCCACCTTGACATTGCCGCTCGTGACCTTATAGAGTTTGGCTGCCAGATTGGTGGGAACGCAGGCAACGTCCACTTCGCCGGAGGAGAGCTTCGCGACCATGGTGGTCGGTTCGTCCACATAATCCGCGACATAGGTGTTGACATACCGGTTGTCGCCGTCGTTGTACGCGTCGGCAAAGGTCGCCTTTTCCGTGGCGATCTTCGCCATGGAAACGCCTGTCGGACCGATCAGCGCGCCCACCTTCACTTCGGTGGAAACGGTCTGTGCTTCTTTGACGTCGCTTTTGGAAACGTCGTTCTTCTTGCCCGACTGGCAGGCTGCCATCGAGAGAATCATTGCCAGCGACAGCACGGTCGCCGCCACTTTTGAAATTGTTTTCATGTTCACAATTCCTTCCTGAAAATGATGATATTTTATTGCAAAGACAGACCTGCGTCCGCCTCTCAATAACAAAATTATACCCGCTGCAAGCGCTCCATATCCAGCAGCAGAATCTTCTTGCCCTCCCGCGCGATCATCCCCGATTCTTCGAGAAGCCCCAGCGCACGGTAGAGGGACGCGCGGGAGATATTCAGCCGCCGGGACAGCTCGACAACGCTTTTGAGCCGCACCGTGGCAGCGCCGTCCTCATCCACAAATTCGTTGAGAAGGTAATCGGCGAGCTTCTGCTCGGACGTTCCCCGCGAAAGGGTATGTATCTTCCGATTGAGAAATTTCACCCTGCCGCACAGAAACCGGAAGCAGTGAACGGCAACGTCGGGATAGCGCTGCATGACATACTCCATCTTCGGCGCTCCGATAAAGACGATCCGGCTGCGTCCGGCAGTCTTCGCGGACGTTAAAGGGATATTTCCCGTTCCCGCCAGCGCGGCGATATCAAAGAGTTCCCCCGCGCTGACCACATTCATCAGCGCCGCCCCGCCGTCCTCCGCGTCGGAATAGATTCTAACCGAACCCGTGACCACCACGGCAAACCGCCCCGCACGCAGCGCCGGGGAAATCAATTCCCCGCCGGAAAATTCACAGACTTCCACGCCCGCGTCGCGCAGGAACGCGCGCACCGTTTCGTCACTGCATCCGTCGAATAAAAAACAACCTGCTATCCCTTTATCATCATTGGCATTAAACTTCGTTTTAACCATTTAACTGCCTCCGACACTGAAATTTCTGAAAAGTGTATCAAATAATACACTTTCTAAAGAGATTATAACCACCTCTCCCCCATTTGTCAACCATTTTTTCTCAAATATTGTCAAAAATTTAACATTCGTCATATTGCCCTAAAACGGGCGCACAATCTATGGAAATCTTCTTGCATTCCCCACCGAAAAGTGCTATAATAGAGACAACCAAGTGACGAATAAGAGGGATTTGCATTGACGAACAACGATTGGGACGCGCTGCGGCAGTGGTGCGAGCGTCTCGCCTCCTTTGAGGTGGGGCAGTGGGAGGAGTGGCCGGACATCGACCTCTATATGGACCAGGTGATCTCCTACCTCGAACGGTATATGAATTATTTCCGCATTTACGAGGGAGAAAAAATCATTACGCCCGCCATCATCAACAACAACACCAAGGACGGCGTGCTGCCCAAACCCGTGAAGAAAAAATACCCCCGCAGTCTGCTCAGCAATCTCCTGATGTTCTGCATCACGCGGCAGGTCTTGTCGGGGCAGGAACTGGCCGCTATGCTGCGGGAGCTGAACCAGACGGAGGATTTTTCCGAGATACACGCGCAGTTCGGGCAAACGCTGGAGACGGAGCTGCAAAAGACACTGCAAATCGTAGCGGACGAAACCGACGAACTGAAAAACACCGACCGCCGCCAGCTCGCCCAAATCGCCATGAAGCTGTCTTTAGAGGCCTTTTCAGCGGGAACCATGGCGCGCAAAATTTTGGCCGAACTCGGCGCCCCGTCGGAGAAAGCGGGAAATGAGGAGTAAAGGGTCAGTGTGAAATGTGAAATGTGAAATGTGAAGTGTGAAGTGTGAAATGTGAAAAAAACGGCAGGCTTGTCTCTTTTCATCCCATGAAAAAGACTCGCCTGCCGCTTTTTCTTTAGCGTCCTGTGGCATTACGCATT
>CACWOA010000251.1 GCA_902762395.1 uncultured Ruminococcus sp. | reverse complement strand
CTCATTCGGGCTGACATACAGCAGCGAAAGCGTTTTACCGAAAACCGTATTTGCTTCAATGGCGTGATACACCGTATATCCGTCATAGGTGTTTTCAAAATCAATGTCAATCACTTAACGCCAGTCACTCCCTCCGCCGCCTGCGGCGGCACCTCCCTCAAAGAGGGAGGCTATTATCGGCTCCCTCTTTGAGGGAACTGTCAGCGTAGCTGACTGAGGGAGTGCCAAACGCGCTTGATTTCATCCGTATGGTATGGCGCACACAAAAGTGCTCTTACGTTCTTAACATTGCTTTCAAAATAGCTGTTGCAGGCACCGGCACCATGCTTCCGCGATGGTGGCGTGTCCCTTCCGGGTGGGATGGGTGCCGTCAAGCGTTTCATAGCGCAGATTGAGCGCGGACGTATCCGCGAGCAGGCATTGCGCCCGACGGCAGGCTTGCCGGATCACGTCATTGTAGTCCTCCAGCCCGAATCCCCCGTAATCCTCCGGGAATGCCCAGTTAGGGCGATGCCGCATCACCGTGCGCATGATGGTGCCGCAGACAATGGCTGCCTGCGGTTCCTTCTGCCGGATGGCGCGGAGCATATGGACGTAAGCGTCGGCAAAGGTGGTCAGGTCGGAGGTCAGCCCCGCGCGTTTGACGGGAACGCCGTAGCCGAAGTCGTTGAACCCGATGTAAACAAGAATCAGATCGGGACGGTCGGTCCCGGTGCGCAGCGCGGAAGTGCGCTCTTCACAGCAGGCGGCGGGGAAGCCCCGCCCGCTGACGCGGCTGCCCGAATAGGAATTGTTGACGCAAAGTTCCCCGTCCAGCGCTTGTATGACCTGCGCCCACCATGTGTCATCCGGTCCGGTCATGTCATTGACCGACTGTATCTCCGCGTCATAATACACGGCATAGCCGTCAGGATTACAGTTTTTATAAGTGCTGATCGAATCTCCGACAATGGAGATTTTTTTCATACGGTTCAGGCTCCTTCCGTCTGTGGTGAATTCGTTCCATCCGTTCCGTCCGGTATCATCCGGTATTCGCTGACAACGGATTCGCCTTGCAGCTTATCTGCGGGAACAAGGAAAAGGAAGAACTGCTCAAAGAAATCCTCAGACGCGAACACCACCAGGGAAAAGGCGAACGGGTCCACAGCCTCTTGCAGCGCTTCAAAAAAGGCTTCCGGGTCTTCCGGGTCAAATGCGCCGGTATTTTCGAGCGTTACGCCGGAGCGCTGCGCCGCAAAAGCGGCCACCGTTTCACGGAAATCTTCATCAAAAGCGCCGATTTCCAGACATTGCCCGTGTGCCGTCAGACAGCCTAAAAGAAACAGCTCATCCGAAATATAGCTGCCCTCTGTCAGAAAAGCAGCATATTCCTCTGCGGAAAACACGGGTGCGATGATTTTTAAGATATGGCTTAATTCGTCATAGGCGGACACATTACGGGAATGCAGCCGGGTGAGCAAATACTGCGCGTTTTGATATTCGCTGTCGCCTGTCAGCAGGCGGGAAAATTTCGTCAGCGTCATGACAATCTCCTTTTATGATGATTTGTCGTACCCGCGAAGGTGGGGATCAGGATAAAGATAGGCGTTTAAAATAGCTTCCGGCGCGTCGTAATAAAAGCCGCAGTTATAATCGTCGATCAAACCGCTGACATAGGAGTTGTAGCCTTTGATGACAGCCTCCGGAATGTCAATTTGTTCATGGCGTGCAATTCCAAGTACCAAGCGCTTGTAAACCTTTCCGATGTCCCAATAAGAGGGGACGGCGTATTGTGCCGCGGCAATATTGTCAAAAGTCCCACACGGAATGTCGGCTTCTTCAATAAAGGAATCACTCACCTCGTCGATATTTTCACAGTGATACACATCCGCAAGGCGGTAAATTTTTTCTATCCGTTCTTTTCCGAGATGGTTGACGACGTCACGCCGTTTGTTGTTGGTTTTGCGGGCGATGTAGTCAATCAGGCTGCATGTGAAAAATAAATCGTTTGCACTTTTGTCCTCTCTGCCGTTCATTCTCCCACATCCTCGCAATCGTAAAATTGTAAGCAATCAAGCGCCTGGGGGGTACAGAAAACAATCTGATGTGTCGGATAGCGGAACTTGGCGAGTACCCAGAATTGTTCCCGGGTAATGATGCCGTCCATGTAATCCGAAATATAATTATAGATCTGGTCATCTGCCATTGCACCAATGACGATATCATAGTGATGAGGCTGACCGCTGCGGCATTGGATAATGAAATCCAGCCATTCGTCGGTCATTCCCTTGAATTCCAGAATGTTGAGGGATGAATTCATGCGAACCGTATAAATATTCAGTTTGGGTGTGCTGTATTTTTTCGCCCAGCGCACAGCCTGTTCTCTGATAATGGTGCAGTAAAAGCCTAACCCAAAATCTTTCGTGTATTTTCCTTTGATAATTTGAGGTTTTTCAATTGACAGATAGCTGCCATGATATACCGTCATCATCCCCATATTGACCGACTCACTCCCCCTCAATATCGGCAAAGATATCGGAGAATTCGATGATAATGTCGTTGGCGGTCATGGAGTGCTGGGAATAATCCTCCGCCGCCTTGTCGCCGGCTCTGCCGTGAATATGCACCGCGCAGGCGGCCGCGTTTTCGGGTGCCATGCCCTGCGCGAGAAGCGACCCGAGAAGACCCGCCAGCACATCGCCGCTGCCCGATTTGGACATACCGGGGTTGCCTGTGAGATTGATGAGGATGCGTCCGTCAGGCGTGGCACAGACGGTGTTGGCGCCCTTGAGCACCATGTAAACGCCGTAGGTCATGGCGAAAGAGGAAGCGACTTCAAGACGCTGCGACTGCACTTCGTCGTTGGTTTTGCCGACCAGACGCGCCATTTCGCCGGGGTGGGGGGTCATGACAATGGGGGCTTTGGCCTCACCCAGCACGCCGAGATTCACGTCATTGCCGACGAAGAAGGGCACGCCGAATTTCTTGCGCATGGCCCCCGCAATGTCATAGTTGCGCCAGGGCAGGTTCGGCGTGAAGAGCACGATGCCCTTGTCCTGGTCGATGACGCCGGGGGCGCAGGAGGCGATGGCGTTGAGCTTGCTGCGGTCGATGCCGGATTCCCGGATCATCTCCTCCACGACGCTGATGATGACCTTCTCCACGTCGGCGGAGCCTTCGCCGCTGCTCTTGGAGCGCTTTTTCAGGCGGAAGATGATCTCGTCCTTCTCGTTGAAGATGGCACCGAGCACCTTGGTCCCGCCCACGTCGAGACAGATGTTGTAGCTTTCGGACATGACAGTATCTCCTTACAGAAATAGTATATGTAAGTCTTATCGCT
>CACWOA010000250.1 GCA_902762395.1 uncultured Ruminococcus sp. | reverse complement strand
ACCCCGACGAAAACGGCGTTCTCGGCACCTGGGTCGGTATCGCGGCGTATACGCTTCAGATATATTTTGATTTTTCAGGCTACTCCGACATGGCGTGCGGTCTGGGCAATATGCTCGGCTTTGAGTTCCTCAAAAACTTTGACTATCCCTACATCTCAAAATCCATCACCGACTTCTGGCGGCGCTGGCACATCTCGCTGTCAACGTGGTTCAAGGAGTATGTTTACATCCCCCTCGGCGGCAACCGCAAGGGCATGAAGCGGCAGATCATCAACCTGCTGATTGTCTGGGGACTTACGGGACTCTGGCACGGCGCGTCCTACAACTTCATTTTCTGGGGCCTGTACTACGGCGGTCTGCTGATTCTCGAGAAATTCGTGCTGAAAAAATGGCTGGACAGACTTCCGACTGCGGTGCAGCACATCTACACCATTTTCATCGTGATGATTGGCTGGGGTCTGTTTTACTTCACCGATGTGGGACAGCTCTTCAACTTCATGGGCGATCTCTTCAACTTCGGCAACGGCCTGATCAGTCAGAGCGCGCTGTCTCTCACGCTGAGCTATCTGCCGATAATGATCATCGCGGGTGTGGCGAGTACGCCTCTCGCTGCGAAATACTACGCGCGTTTCAGCGGCTGGAAATACCTCTGGATTGCCGAGACAGCGTTCTGCGCGCTGATTCTGTTTGTCAGCACCGCCTGTCTTGTCCGTCAGAGCTACAACCCCTTCCTCTATTTCCGCTTCTAAATATTTTAAATCGCGTTTTTTAAATCGCGGACTAGGGGTTTTGCTTGACGGTCACTGCACATTTACGCGATAAGCGATCATCAGGCTCTTGCCAATCCCATTGCTCTGCGAAAAGTTCTTTTGTTTTTTGCCCGTTTCTCCGCAAGGATTTACAGGCCCGCGTTTCCGTCAGGTACACAGGCATGAAAAACGAAGCACAAAACATTGACCATCGATCACTGTCCACCACCAACTCACTGATTACTACCTCAAAATTGCCATGAAACATTTCAAACAATCCTTACACAATAAAATAAAACATCATCTCAAAAAGCTCAAGCTCAAAAAGCCGCGCACGGAGAAAGAAAAGACGCGGGTGTTCAGCAGCAGTCAGCTGATTCGGGAGAGTGACGGCAGCACACGTGTGTTCCGCGTGAAGGACTTGTCCGCCAAAAAAGAGCGGGCAGAGCGTCCAAGGCGGAAAAACCCCATGGAGCAGTCCGCCAATCTCTACAAGGCATCCGAGCCAAAGGTCAACACCGAGGTCGGCAAGCTGCGTTTTCTGCCTGCGGCGGTGTTTGTTGTGTGCGTTTTCGGGCTTGCTGTCTGGTTTCTGTTCAGTCCGAAGCAGGACTACAGCTCCTCCGAGAAGCGTTATCTGCAGCAATTTCCCGATGCGAGCTTTTCCGATATCGCAAGCGGCAAGTTCGGCTCGGAGTTTGAGACCTATTTTGCCGACCAGTTCCCCGCTCGCAATATGTGGGTGGGATTCAACAGCTATTACTCCCTGGCGCAGGGGAACAACGGCGCGAACGGTGTCTACAACGGCAGAGACGGTTATCTGATCAACGTTCCTGTCTCCAAGGACAACAACTTTCTCAAGAATATCTCGGCGATCACCGACTTCAAGCAGAATCTCGGCGACACGCCGCTCACCGTAATGCTCGCCCCCTCCACGGGCTACATCTGCGCCGACAAGCTGCCCCTTGTCCACGATGCTTACGAGGATGACCTTCTGATGAACCTCGCCATCAAGGAGCTGGGCAGCAGCGGTATTCCGCTGGTGGATCTCCGCGGCGCGTTCCGTGAGGCGTATGCTCAGGGTACGCAGCTCTACTACCGCACCGACCACCACTGGACGACAGCGGGCGCGTATCTTGCCTATACAAAGCTCTGCGAAACCTACGACAAGGCGCCGGTTGACCGTGAAAAGCTCACCACTGAGATATACCCCGATTTCTACGGCACCACCTATTCGAAGAGCGGCTTCTGGATGACGAAGCCCGACGAAGTTGAGGTCTGGAGCAACCCCGGCAACGGCGATAACATCAAAGTCACCATCACTGAGGGAACAGATGTAAAGGAATATAACACGCTGTATTTTTATAACCATCTTGACGAGGACGACAAATATCCCGTGTTCCTCGACGGCAACCATGCTCTCACCACCATTGAGAACAGCAGCGCGGACAGGGGAACCATTGTTGTCGTCAAGGACAGCTTCAGCCACAGTCTCGCGCCCTTCCTCGCGGAAAACTACCGCAAGGTGATCCTGGTGGATATGCGCTATTACAAGCAGAGCGTTTCCGAAATCGTGAAAAACGAGGAAGCGGAGCAGGTTCTTGTTCTCTACGGCATCGACAACCTCTCCACCGATACGGATTTGGTATGGGTCAGCTGACGCATCGTGGTCAAAATAGGCAATGGGACTGTCTGTAAAAGGGCATTCCGTTGGTAAATACTGATAACAGGCGGCCGAAAACTGACGGATGTGTATCAAATTTGATAACTAACCTGTAATTTCTCGAATATTTCTCGAACGGAAAATAATAACGAATTTTATTTCTTTTCAGGAATATCGGGCTAACAATTACAATGGTTGTTAATCTTAAAAAACTTTATTACAAATCTTTCATTTTTTGAGTACAAGTTAGCCAAAAAACGGTTACAATTTTAAGAATACGTTGACTTTACTACAATTTTGTAGTATCATTTTCTAGGGAAGAATTGAGGGGTTACGCCCGTGTAACCGTCACACCCTATGTTTTTTAACCAAAATGTAATATATGTTGTGACTAGTGATTCAAATAAACACAACATCTTGTTGAATATTGTATAATATTTCGAATCCAAGCCATCTTATCAGAGAATTGGAGTGTCATAAGTTGGAAAAATTCGTTGTCACAGGCGGCAAGCCTTTATTTGGTGAGGTAAGCATCAGCGGAGCGAAGAACGCCGCGGTAGCTATTATTCCTGCGGTTATCCTCTGCGATGAACCCTGCCAGATTGAAAATATCCCGAATATCAGCGACGTTACTCTCATCAGCAAGATTTTGCAGCAGATGGGAGCCAAGGTCAGAAGAATCAACAGGAGCACGCTCTACATTGACCCGACGCACATTCATTCCAGCTCCGCCACCAGCGAGCTGGTCATGGGCATGAGAGCGTCTTACTATCTCCTGGGCGCGCTGCTCGGCAAGTACGGCAACGCGAGAGTTGCTCTCCCCGGCGGCTGCAACTTCGGCGTCCGTCCGATTGACCAGCATCTCAAGGGCTTTGAGGCGCTCGGCGCAGAGACCCGTCTGGTGGACGGCGCGATCATCGAAGCCATGT
>CACWOA010000249.1 GCA_902762395.1 uncultured Ruminococcus sp. | reverse complement strand
ACCACCATTCCTTTTCTTCAGCATACCACCTTTTTCTCTTCTTGTATATTGACATTTCGCTGATTTTTTTCTGACCCTTCCCACTTTTCAACTTTGTGCTGAAATTGTGGATTTCTCAGGGTCACTGAATAGTTACGTTCAGATTATTTTTGAACAGTGCCCAATGTGATGCGTGCCTGCATACCCTTTGTGGCGAATATGCCGCCGTCCTTGCGGATGAGTATGCCTTCCAGACCAAACGCGGAAAGCAAACCCACGCTTTTCTGCGTTCCCAACACAATGCAGGCGGTTGCCGCCGCGTCGGCTGCCGCTCCGTTATCCCCCACCACAGTGGCCGAGACAAGATCCGCGGCGGCGGGCTGTCCCGTTGCGGGGTCATAAATGTGGCTGCCTCTCTCGTACAGACCCGACGTGACAATGACCTCCCCGGCGCTGTCAAACGTCACCGCCACCTCGCCGGGGGAGAAGGGATTGCGCACCCCTGTCCTTCGGCTCGGTCCGATATGACGAACCGTTCCCCCCAGATTAATGACCGCGCTACGCACGCCTGACGCCCTGAACATGACCGCGATTTTGTCCGCCGCGTATCCCTTGGCAATGCCGCCCAATTGCATCCCCCGAAGCCTTACAGACCGATGTTTTGCATCCAGCAAAACATCACGGTAATTGACCCTTGCGGCAGTCGGGGGTTCGCCTGCGTCGGTCAGCGGCTTGGTGGTTATGTCAAATACGCCGCCCGTCTGATTGCCGTATTGCCTGCACAGCCGCAGCAGCGTGAAGGTGTCCTCGCTGACCTGGATATCGCAAAGTCCCGCATGACGGTTGATTTGCGATATCTCGCTGTCCTCCTTAAAAACGGAAAGACGGTCGTCCATTTCTTCCATATATCGTTCCGCGCGTTCCAGCGCCTGCCGCACCGTTTCCCGCTCCGACGGCGTGAAATCCACAGTGATATGATTCACGGTACCAAAAGCGATAAACATTTTTTCCATCGTTCCCATGTCTTTCACCTCTTCCTGGGTTTCTGTGTCCATTGTAAACGGCGTAACTTAAAACTACTTTAAAAGCCACCCGTTTCTTTTTTCATTTTTTGTGTATCAGAAAAAACAAACGCCACCGAAGCGGCGATTCACGGGGAATCGCTGTTCCGATGGCATTTTTTGCTGTTTTGTTTTTCCGCCGGCTTATTTCTCCGAACACTGCGCTTCCGCTTTGGTTCGCTGCACGGTGCCGAAGGGATGATGAGGCGGCGCATAGATGGAATACACCTTCAGGGGCGTTTGACCGATGTTGATGAGGTTGTGCCATGTTCCCGCGGGAACCATGACGGCACAACTGCTGTCCAGCTTCCGGCGGTAATACAGGTCGTTCTTACAGGGTCCCATCACGACCAGCGCCTGCCCGCACTCCACGCGGAGAAACTGATCGGTGTCACAGTGAACCTCCAGCCCGATATCTCCGCCCACCGGAATACACATGAGCGTCACCTGTAAATACTCCCCCGTCCACAGCGCTGTCCTGTAATTGGGATTGCTTTTTGTCGCGCATTCGATATCAATCGCCAGCGGTCTTCCGCCGCGATCCATGATCTCAGGCGAACGGCTGCCGCATTTGCTGCTGTCATTCATTTTCATACCTCCTAAGGATTCAGACTTCCTTAACAGTATATGATTGGCGTGACAGAATGTGCCTGAATTTACCCAACGGCAGCAAAGACAGCCCTGTGAAGATCTTTACAATGCGACGCTTTCTATGACAGACAGGATTTCACAGGGAGAGGCGGCTGTACCCACGACGTGAGGATATACCACGTCGCTGTCATTCTGAATGCCGAAGCCATAGGTGACGGCAAGGAAATCCACCCCCGCTTCGGCGGCGCCGATGCAGTCGTACACACTGTCTCCCACCATGAGCACTCTCTCGCAATGCCCCACCTTACGGACGGATAACCGTATCGTCTCGCACTTGGTCCGTGTTTCCTGGTCATCCATGCCGGTGACGGCATCGAAATATCGTAAAATATGAAAATTGTCCAGTACGCGTTCCGCGATTTTCTGCCCTTTCAGAGTGGCCACCGCCAGTTGATAATGCCTGTCTTTCAAGGCGGTCAGCGTATCTTCCATCCCGGGATAAACACGGGCTTCATAAACCGCTTTTTCTCGCCCGTATTCTCTGTGCCATCTGACGGCCGCAAGGGCGGTTTCCTCATCCACCCCGTACTTCCTCATGTACATCTGTTTAGGGGGCGGTCCCACAAACTCCCTTAACTGTTCATCGGGAATAGGGGCAAATCCCATCTGCTTCTCCGCATAACGAACACTGTTATAGATGCCGGGGGAGGTATCCAATAAGGTTCCATCCAGATCAAAAATAATCAATTGGTATTTTTCAGACATACAACCCCCTCTTTCTCATTCGTTATAAAACGTCTCTGTTAAAAACGAAATATCCATCTGCTTTTTTAACTGCGCCATTTTCTTGGCAGTGGCAAAATTGATGTCAGCCAGACGTTCTTCTTCCACATTCATCATCATGGACGATTCGTAATAATTGTCCTTTTGGTTGGATGAAAAACCGTCAAATCCTGCCAGCATGATTTTTCTGACGCCGATTTTCTTTAAGAACTGGATGCACATGAGTCCCGCAATATCTGTGATTCGGGCGTCTTCATTGATATAGCTTGCATAATTGATAACCCAAATATTCTCAGCGCTTTCCGTAAGAATATTGGAGGTCACAATCATTAATTTTTGCCGCATGGAGTGATCGATCAGTTCCTGCATACTTTTAAAACGCTTCATGTTGCTGATAAACGCCGCGTCCACTTCGATATTCTCCGGAACAAAATTGACGCTCATCACAAAACAATTCTCGTCGCTGCAAAGACGCTGCACCAGCACCGCGTTTTCCTTTAAGGATTTTCCCGGCGCCAGCAGCACCACCTGCTTCTCCCGAATGCGCTCTTTGAGCTTTTGCCGCACCTCATGGTCATCCACATGATGATTCATATACATGACGTATTTTTCTTCGATGTATTTTTTATCGAACAGCGCTCTTTTGTCTTCCGCCAGCCCGTTTAAAATGGCATGAATATCCTGCACATGAAGCGTTTGCTTATTCATCAGGAGGGAGGCGTAATTGGGATGACAGCCGGTCACGGACGCGATATAGTAAGCCGCGTGATATCCCCATTTGTAATGAAAACTCAGCGGACGGATATATTCATCAATAATTTCCAGAATTTCTATGTTGTCATATTTTAACCCGAAATTGAAATTGATGTATTGTGTCACCAGCTCGGTATTAAGATTTCCCGCACCGCGTCCCATGCCGAACACCGAGGAATCTATAATCAGCTTTCGGGGGGTATTCAGCTGCATCAGCTCCTGCGCGTTGGCAAAGGAAAGCTGAAGATTGTTGTGGGAGTGAAATCCAAGTGTGATATGTTTATCTAAATTGTGGTCAATTAAATAAAACATTCGTAGAAGGTCGTTCTTGTACATAATTCCAAGCGTATCAACCAGATAAAAAGCATATGGCTTTATTTCATTGATTCTGGCAATTAGTTTCAATAACGCTTCATCTGAATATGTGGTAGTGCCTACCGGCTGCATGAAAAGCTTGTAGCCTTTGTCCATCAATTGCTTGCCCATCACAAAGGATTCATCTATTTCATGCTCGTGAAACGTCAGACGGATTCCATCAATTGAGGTACCGTCATAGGGCGTAATCTCATCTATCCTGATTTTACCGTATTGAATCATGCCCACATACATGAGATTCGGATTTTTTTTACCTATCATTTTTTTTATCGCGTCAATACTGCCAAAAAGCGTGCAATCCGGGTCAAAAGCTTGTGATCTTAAAAAGCCACATTCGATAATATCAATTGATGCGCTTGACAGCTTTTGAATAATGCTCTGAATTGCGGATTGACCGAATTTAAAATGATTAATGTATCCGCCGTC
>CACWOA010000248.1 GCA_902762395.1 uncultured Ruminococcus sp. | reverse complement strand
TCCGCTTCGCGGCAGAAGCGTGCCGCCAAGGCGGCCGCCAAGGCGGTTTACAAGCCGTACAAAAATAACAAAAACAACAAAAAGAACAACAAGCCAGAAAGGAACTGACAACATGCTGGAAATTCACCCGATTCAGGACGAAAACGAACGCAAAGCCTACATAACCGAGCAAAATCTCCCCCTCAGCGCCGAGAATACGGCGGTGCTGCGGGCGTATGAAAACGATGAGACAACAGGCAATATCGCGCTGACCGTCGAGGGACTCGCGCAGGACGCGGTACTCAGAATTCACGCCTTTGACTGTGCCGACGACTTCACGGGCGAGCTGCTGATCCGCGCGGCGGTATCGTATGCCTTCAACCGCGCTGTCCCGAAGATCGAAGCGCCGAAAGCGCTTGGCAATCCCCTGTTTACCAAGGTGGGATTTCAGGACGATGCACAAAATATATCAATTTCCACAGATAAAGTGGTGCATTTCTGTAAAAAATAGGGAATTTAGCATCCTTTGGTAAAGAAGTGCTTGTATTGGCGGCGCGGGTGTAATATAATGTATACAATATACAAAACCATTACAGTGGGGGAGTAGGGACTTTCTTTCCCGCAGCCCGCTGTTTTCACATGGTAGGAGGTTCAGCAATGAGTTTAGAAAGCAAATTGCAGGTGGTTCTGGACACCAAGGCGGCTGTCAGATGCACTACGGCCCATGAACGCCTTGCAAAGCTCTATGACGAGGGCTCTATGGTCGAATTTGACACGCTGGTCAAGTCCGAAGGCGGTCTGGCGGAAGTCGTGACGGCTTACGGCACGGTGGAAGGTCTGCCTGTGTATTCCTTTGCACAGAACGGCGATGTGTCGGGCGGCGCGATTTCCAAGGCGCAGGCAGTCAAAATCAAGAAGATTTATGACTTTGCCTCCAAGACCGGCGCGCCGGTGGTGGGCATTTACGATTCCCAGGGCGCCCGTCTGAAGCAGGGCGACGAGATTCTCGCGGCTTACGGCGATATGCTGCTCTGGAGCAGCAGTCTGTCGGGCGTGGTTCCCCAGATTTCCATTGTCGCGGGTACCTGCGTCGGCACCAACGCGCTGCTGGCGGTGAGCGCCGACATCGTCATCGCGACCAAGGAAACCGACTTCGGCATCGAAACCAACGGCAGCGAAAAGAAAGCCGAAGACGTGGCGGAGAGCGTACATATTCTCGCGCCGGATACCGATGGGGCGATCGCCCAAGCGAGAAAGATGATCACGATGCTTCCCTCCAACAACCTCGGCATGGCGATGAGCGTGGATTTTGCGACCCCCGTCGTTTCGGGCGAGGAGCTTGACGCAGTGGCTCCTTCCGTCTTTACAGAGGCGCGTGTCATTTCCTACATTATTTCCGGCATTGTGGACGCGGGCAGTCTGGTGGATCTGCAGCCGAAATTCGGCAGAAGCGTGCTGACCGCGCTGGCTACCGTCAACGGGAACACCGTGGGTATCGTTTCCTCCCGCAGCCGCTACAACGTCGGCAAGATCGACGCGGACGGTGCGGCAAAAGCGGCGCGCTTCGTGCGCTTCTGTGACGCGTTCTCCATCCCGATTGTCACGCTGGTGGACACCTACGGCTTTAATTCCGTGCGCGACGCGGCCAAACTGGCGCACGCCTACGCGGAAGCCACCACTGTGAAGCTGGCGATTGTCACAGGCGCGGCTTACGGACCCGCCTTTGTCGCAATGGCGGGTCGCGCGGCGAATGCCGACCTCACCCTCGCATGGCCCACTGCGGTCATTGCCCCCCTTGCCCCCGAGACGTTTGCCGCGATTATGTATGCCGACAAGCTCAAGGGCGCGGAGGATCCCGTTGCCAAGCGCGGCGAGATTGTCAACGAGTACAAGGATACCCTCGCTTCTCCGGCGGAAGCGGCTGCCAACGGCTATATTGACGATGTGATCGCCCCCTCTGAAACCCGCGCTTCCATCGTGATGGCGCTCGATATGCTGGCATCCAAGAAAGTCACCCGCATGGCCAAGAAGCACTCCAACATTCAACTGTAACTTTTTCTCTTCATAATAATGAATTGTTGACATAGATCAGGAGGAATTTCCCATGAAACAATTAAAGATTACCGTAAACGGCGTCGCTTATGACGTTCAGGTGGAGGAAGTCGGCGGCGATGCTGCCTTCTCCGCACCCGCCGCCGCTCCTGCCGCTCCCAAAGCGGCTCCGGCACCTGCCGCACCTGCCGCACCTGCCGCTGCTGCTGCCCCGGCAGCAGGGGAGCCTGTAGAATCTCCCATGCCCGGCACTGTGCTTGACGTGAAGGTAAAGCCCGGCGATTCGGTCAAGGCGGGAGATACGCTGCTGGTGCTCGAAGCCATGAAGATGGAAAACGCCATTGTGGCTCCCAAGGACGCCAAGGTGGTTGCCGTTCCTGTGACCAAGGGGCAGACCGTCGAGTCCGGCACCGTGCTTGTCACGCTGGGCTGATAAGGGGGAGACACGATCATGGCACAGATAAAAGTTACGGAGACTGTGCTGCGTGACGCGCATCAGTCTCTGATCGCCACCCGTATGACGACCGAAGAAATGCTTCCCATGCTGTCCGATCTGGACAAGGTCGGTTTTCACTCCCTCGAATGCTGGGGCGGCGCGACCTTTGACGCCTGCCTGCGTTTTCTGAACGAGGATCCGTGGGAGCGCCTGCGCACGATCCGCAAGGCATGTCCCAACACCAAGCTGCAAATGCTCTTCCGCGGTCAGAATATGCTGGGCTACCGCCATTACGCGGACGATGTGCTGGAATATTTCGTCGCCAAGTCCATCGACAACGGCATTGACATCATGCGTATCTTTGACGCGCTCAACGATATCCGCAACCTCGAAACCTCCATCAATGCCGCAAAGAAGTACGGCGGTCATGTGCAGGGATGCATCTCCTACACCACCGGTCCGGTATTTACCACCGAATATTTCACCCATTACGCCAAGGAGCTGGAAAACGCCGGCGCGGATTCCATCTGCATCAAGGATATGGCGGGTCTTCTCACGCCCTACTACACCTATGAACTGGTGAAGGCGCTGAAAGAAACAGTGAAGATTCCGATCCAACTGCACACCCATTACACATCGGGTCTGGCGTCCATGTCCCTGCTCAAGGGCATCGAGGCCGGCGTGGATGTGATTGACACCGCGATGTCGCCGCTGGCGCTCGGCACCTCCCATCCCGCGACCGAATCCATGGTGGCGGCGCTCAAAGGCACCGAGTATGACACAGGGCTTGACCTCAATCTGCTGGCAAAAATTCGTGATTATGTCGAAACGCTGCGGCAGAAGTACCTTGACAGCGGTCTGATGAGCACCAAGGTGCTGGAAGTGG
>CACWOA010000247.1 GCA_902762395.1 uncultured Ruminococcus sp. | reverse complement strand
ATCGAGCTGCACACTGAAATCCGCCTGTGTGATGAGCGACCAGTCGTCCAGACGGATGACATACAGCGAAACTTTCTGTTTCAGACCCGCGCCGACGTTTTTGCCGGTACTCTTATCCACCCAGACCCCGTCTTTCTGCACGCTTTCGCGATAGGCCACCACGACATTGGTTTCTTTTGGGTCGCTTGTTCCCTGCGGATAGGTGCCGCGCGACGGCACGGAGAATTGCCCCGTCGTCATGTTGTAAAACACGAAGCGGGGATGCTCCGGCATAGTGCCTTTGCCGTCGGACCAGCTCTCCTGGACATAGGGCTGCAAGGCGCTGTTCAAACGGCCGGTTTGCCAGGTCGCAGGCAGCACCAGTACCATCTCCGCCAGAAGCAGCACGCCCACTGCCGACAGAATAGCGATGACCGCCTTGCCCGGTTTTTTACCGCCTGCCTGCTGCTGACTTCGCCAGCGCAGAAGGCCCCGGATGCCCAGCGTCAGGAACAACGCGGAAAAGAGCAGCAATACAACGACGCCGCCGGGTTTCACGGCGGTTGTCATAGAAGAAATAACGGTGATACTCGCCGTTACCCAGACAATGCCGATCATCAGGCTGATGACGGAAAGGACAAATTTGACGGTAGGATTCATGGATTTCTTTTTCATTGCGGGTTCCTCCTATCACATTTTTTGCGCTATGATTCATTGCATCGTAGACACAGTTACAGTTTATCAGAAAAATAACCAAAAAAGGTGGTCAGCCAGACCACCTTTTGAAAAAATTTGCCTACAAAAGTTTATTTTGTCTCCGCCGCCTCAAATACCCTGTCGGCATTTGCCAGAATCAGCGCCATTTCTCCCAGCGTGATGTCACCCGGACGGTTGACGCCGGTGAGGATACCCGTTTTCTCCGCGAACGCCATCGCGGCGCGAACGCCGGGGTAGTAGCCGTTGTCGTCCTTGATACTCGACCAATCCGCCACAATGGAGGGATCATGCACCTTGACCGCCGCATAGACCGCAATATCCCGGTCAACGGTCTGCACGTCGTCCCAGCCCCACGGCATAAAAAACGCGTCGCTCTCCTGCGGCATTTCCGTATTGATACCGTATACATAATCGCGGTTCAGTCCGTAGAGGTCGATCATTGCCGCACGGAGATCGCCCACCGTTGCGATGTTGTCCGTTTCGTCAAACGCGGTCGTGCCGTATTTGTCTTTCATATACGTCACGGCCTCCGCAATCCGCTGCTCGTCGGGCAGGTAAGCGGGAATCGCATCATCGGTGAACGGCGTGTAGGTGACGGCCTGATAGATTTTCACGCCCGTGAAGGTCAGCAGAACCACTGCCAATACCGCGCATACGGCAATAGCAGCCATGCGAAGTGCCTGTGACTTCGGATTGGCATGAAGAAGCTCTTTTTTGACTTGGGAAACGTCGGCAAAGCGCTCCTTGGGGGAAAATGCTGTGCATTTTCGGACAATGCGGACGAGCGGACGGTAGATCTTGATGTTGGGATTTTTTTTGGTGCTGCCGGTAAGCAGTTGACGCAGCAGAATGCCGAGTGAATAAATATCCGTGCGGGCATCGGTCTGCGAAAAGCCGTATTGCTCCGGCGGCGCATAGGCCAGCGTTCCGAAAAACATCGTATCAGTGTCGCGGTCGCTCCGGTATACACGGGCAATATCAAAATCAATGAGGACAATGCTGCCGTCGGGACGGACAATCACATTTTGCGGCTTGATGTCCCGATGAATGATGGGAGATTCTCTGTGGTGCAGGTAAGCGAGAACATCGCAGAGCTGGACGCAGATTTGCACGATTTCCTGCTGTGACAGGGTATTGTCCTGCGCGTAACGATGCAAGGGAATGCCCTCAATGTATTCCCGCACTGTCACTGTCATCTCGTCATTTTCAAAGCAAGCCGTTTGTTTGGGAAGGCTTTTATGCTGCAAACCATTTAACAGCGTGTGATGATCGGCAAGCGTACAAACACGCTTGTCGTAGCATTTGGCAATGAATGGCTCTTCGCTGCTGTCCTGCACAAGGAAGGTGCATAGGCCGTTGCGCTCTGCAAGGCATTCCATGATGGTATAGCCCGACAAGAATTCTTCCGGATAGCACGAATCATTGTAAGTGTCCAGAATCGCCTGTAATTCTTCCTCAGATTTCATTTTTTGCACCTCCCAACTGCGGCAAATGATGTTCATACAATAGCAATTGCGCTTCTGTCAGTGTTTTTCCGCGATGCAGGCAATAGGCAATCACCGCGTCCCGTTTTACTTTCGGGTGAAGTGGCGTCGCCCGTGCCACTTTTAAAAGCTGCTGCGTTTCATCGACATTCAGTTCCAACGCAAAAGCAAATTGCAATACCGTGTCGCGCGACGGCTGGCGTGTTCCTGAAAACAGCCGATGCCCGTAAGAACGTTCCATATTGGTGCGCTTAATAACGCGCTCCGGTTTTTCGTTTCTGTTTTGGCAAAGTATGGTGATGTAATCGGAAAAACACGGCAGTTCGCTTGTATCGCTGTTTAGCGTGAAGAAAACATCAACCGACTCGGATTGAAACAACTGCGCCCACAACTGGCGCGTTGACGGATGTTCTGATTGCTCACTCATTGATCTCACCACTTTACATAGAAAATTCTATAGAATAGCCATATTATATCAAAAATAATTTTATCCGTCAATGGTTACATTGACTTTTCAATAATTCATGTAAATTGGGCGTTTTTCATCTGTATACTTCCAACTCCCGTCGCAGCTTATCCAATGCCTTGCGGCATTTTCTCTGGACGGTGTTCGCAGAACTGTATTCATGGTCGGTCGCAATATCGGTGTACATCATCAGAGGAATGAGCTTTTTCTTTGGCTCGCCGTATTCGTCGAGGTCATCTGTATCCAGATAATATACGCTGTGGCAGTCCAGACAGAAGCCGTATCGCTGCGAAAGCATCTTCCGTTCCTCATATTCCAGGTTGTCGAATGCCTCCCAGAGCCGGTCATATAACTCGGATTTTTCATACAGTATGTAGGGATTGGAGGTACCGTCCGCAAGGGTTTCTTCCAGTCCCTCCTCGCCGTCGCTGTCGACGTACTGACGGTACATCTCCGCCTGATGTTCATTGAGTAACCCGCCGAGAAGAATCTCCTGCGTGTTGGCAAGGCCTTCTCCCAGCTCATCGGCAACAGCGGAAAGCGTTTTGTCGGAATAATCCCGATCGAATTTATCCCAGATCGCCATTGCCTTGCGCAGCTTGGCATACTCCGCAAGGCTCTGTGCCGTAAATCCTGTGCGCGTGGAGCGAATGTAATCGAGGATTTCACGCTCCACATACCGTTCCTTAAAAGAAGTAAACTTTGCGCCCT
>CACWOA010000246.1 GCA_902762395.1 uncultured Ruminococcus sp. | reverse complement strand
ATCGGCGTGCCGAAAGAGCTGACCTATGCGGAATACTGCCGCAGAGGATTCGGTGAACTGGTGTTTGTCATCGTGCTGACAACCGCTGTGATCATTACCGTGTGTCTGCTCACCAAGCAGAACGAAAGCGGCCGTCTGCCGGCTTACACCAAAGCCGCGCTGCTGCTCATTTCCGCCTGCGACTGCGTGATGATCGTTTCGGCCGCCCGCCGTGTGGTGATTTACGTGGACGGCTACGGCATGACCGTGGCGCGTTTCAACGCCGCGGTGCTGATTCTCCTGATGGCGGCGTGTGTGGTGATTACCGCGCTCAAGATTCTCTTTGAAAAGCTGAAAGTGTCCGCGATGGCGGGAGTGGTTCTGATTGTAGTGCTGACCGGCTATGCCTGCTTCAATATGGACATTCCCGCACTTGAACAGCTCATGGAGGAAGCCCCCGACAGCAAAGTGAGACAACAAGCAAAATATGCCATTGCGATGATTGCGGATAACAATGACCTTTTCGTAGGCGATGAATATCACATCGGCCGCTGGTCATGGGATCGTCAGCGCGCGGTGGATATTCTCGAAGCACGCAACATCACCGAAAAGACGGTGGACGAATACTATCGGTCGGATAGATATTACTACGACTATGACGATGAAGAGGATTACGAGGAAGAAGACACCGTGTCGCAGCTGTAATATTAGTGGTTAGTGGTTAGTGGTTAGTGGTTAGTGGTTAAGCTGTCAGCCGTTAGCTATACACTATCCACAACTTAAGCACTCCCTCAGTCAGCTTCCCTCAGGGAGGGAGCCAGATATTGCCCCCCTCTTTGAGGGAGGTGGCACGCCGCAGGCGTGACGAAGGGAGTTAATTTCCCTAAGTTGTAAATAGTGGTTAGCCATATAAAAAAAATCCAAACGCCCGAATGTCTCCGAAACCGGCAGACGTTCGGGCGTTTTTTCGGACTTCGTGACTGATATTACAAATAGTAATATATCAAAATAAGTTTAATCATTGGAATTTTTTTACTGATCTCAATTCAATTTCCGCAATGTTTCAGCCATTCCCAAAACTTACGCCGGCAGTACAAAGGTGTAGCCCTGCGACTGGGCGCTGTCGATAAAGTCGCCCAGAATGGCGGCGTTGGTGGAGGAAACGGCGTGCAGCAGGTAGATCGCGCCGGGATGCAGACGGTCATTGAGCTTTTGGAGCGAGGCGGTCTTGTCGCCCTGCGAATGGGGATCCCAGTCCTTGTAGGCGAAGCTCCAGAGATAGGTCTGGTAGCCCATTTCGGAGGCGAGCGCAAGGGTCTGCTCAGAAAATTCTCCCTTCGGCGGGCGCATGACGTGCATTTCATATTGGAAATGTTCCTTGACATAATCGTGCAGCTCCTGCAATTCCCCGCGGCTGACGTCGAGCGTCTTTTCCGGCATGGAATAGTGCTTCCATGTGTGGTTGCCGACGGTGTGACCCTCGTCGATCATGCGCTGCACCAGATCGCCTTCCCGCTGGGCATAGTCGCCTGTGATAAAGAACACGGCTTTGACGTTTTTCTCTTTGAGCGTGTCGAGAATTGCGGCGGAATAGCCGTTTTCGTAGCCCTCGTCGAAGGTCAGGCAAAGCGTTTTCCGGTCGTCATCGTTTATCAGAAAGCGCCCGCCCAGCGCGCCGTATTGCTTTTGGGCTTCCACCGCGTCATGGGGACGGTTGAGGTCATCATAATTGGTGCCCTGACCCCAGCAAACCTTTTTCCCGCTGAGCGAGGCGATGTCGGGAAGCGCCGCGCGTGTGGACTGTGTGGCGCGGGTGGTCTGTGAAGCGGCCGAAGAGGTTGAGGAAACCGAGGAAGTCGTTTTTCCGGTCTGTGTGTCGGTCTTTTTCTTTGTTCGCGCGGCGGCGGAAGCGTAGAAGATCGAACTGACGGCAAAGACCGCCGACAGCGCCACCACGCAAACCGCCGACAGCATGACTGTCTTTTTTTGGGGCATTTTAAATCATCCTTTCCATTGTATTTTTTCGGCTGTGCTGTTGATACAAAACGACAGCCTTTATTATGTTTCCCCGACGAGCCGCTGCCACACAAAAAAAGCGCCTGCCTTATTTTGATGAAAGAATAAGGCAGGCGTTTGGATGGGATGATTGAAAAAAATCTGATTGAGAAATTCCAAGATGTAATAATCGAATGAAAAATTACAAATTATAGGTCTATTATTTTGGCATACCGCTTGCTTTTTTCAGCGGTGATGGTGTCGATGAGACAGTCTATCACCAATCCTTCGTCGGTGTATTCCTCCGAAAAGACCGTGCCGTTTTCGCGGATAAGGGCGGACTGTCCGATCTGATGGAAGGGGAAAAGAAGGCGGGTGCGGATTTTTTTGACGGGGAGCGCCTCCTCTATTGCCTCAAGGAGCGCGGAAAAGCCTTCTCCGTTTTTGGCGCTGATTCTGACCCCCTCCACCCCGAGAATGCTGTCGGGGTCCGCCGCGTCGGTTTTGTTAAGCACCGTGAGGATCGGCTTGTCTGTCGCGCCGAGCTGTTGCAGAAGTTCGTTGGTAATACGCAGATGGTCGCGGAAGACGGGGGAGGAGCAGTCGCAGACATTGAGAATCACATCCGCCTGCACCGCCTCTTCGAGCGTGGATTTGAAGGCTTCGATCAGGTGATGGGGCAGACGGCGGATGAATCCCACCGTATCCACCAGCATGACGCTGCTGCCGGACGGCAGTTCCAGCGCGCGGGCGGTGGGGTCGAGGGTGGCAAAGAGCATATCCTCCGACAGCACGCCCGCATCGGTGAGGGCGTTGAGAAGGGTGGATTTTCCCGCGTTGGTGTAGCCCACGATGGCGACCGTCACCACACCGTCGCGCTTGCGGCGCTCACGGTGTCTGCCGCGCTGTCTGGCGACGTCGTCGAGCTTCTCCTTAAGGGAATCAATGCGCCGATGGATATGGCGGCGGTCGGTTTCGAGCTTTGTCTCGCCGGGACCGCGCGTGCCGATGCCGCCGCCCAGACGGCTCATGGCGACGCCCTTTCCTGTGAGGCGGGGGAGCATATAGCGCAGTTGCGCCAGCTCGACCTGCAATTTGCCCTCATTGGAACGGGCGCGTGCGGCAAAAATGTCGAGGATTAGCATGGTGCGGTCGATAGTGCGCACGTCTGTCGCATCCTCGATGTTGCGCAACTGGATGGGGGAGAGTTCGCGGTCAAAGATAATGAGACTGACGTCGTTGCTTTGGCAGAATTCCTTCATCTCCTGCAAAAAGCCCGAACCCACACAGGTGGCGGGGTCGGGGGAGGGGCGCTTCTGGCAGATGACGCCCGCGACCTCAGCGCCGGCGGTGCGTGCCAGTTCCCGCAGTTCCGCGAGGGATTCTTCGGTGTCGCTTTCCCCTAAATCCACTCCGGCGAGAAGGGCAATGGTCATCTCTTGCTTTGTCTCGTGCATAAATCAGACTCCTTGTGTAGAAAAAGGCGATTGTGAAAGCAAATGAAAATTTAGTGGGAAGTGGGAAGTGGGAAGTGGAGAGAAAAAGAAAAGCATAGCGCAGCGCATAATTAGCGAGCGAATGCGAGCGTGGGAGTCCAGCCGATGACGACAAGCGTCATCTGGGAACTTGTTCCTCCTGGCGGGTGCAGGGCAGCGCCCTGCTGGGGAGTGGGGCAAAGCCCCACGAGTGAGGCGCAGCCGAACGAGCAAGACGCGCTTGGCTTTGCAGCGGGGCTGGGGCGAATACGGGGAGGTTCCCTATACGAATTCGCCCGACTGCCTTCTCAATCGAGGC
>CACWOA010000245.1 GCA_902762395.1 uncultured Ruminococcus sp. | reverse complement strand
CAAACTGATACAGCTTGCCGATTCTGACATTCTGGTTGGTGCCGTCACGGTGACAGAGTACCAGCGGCTGTCCGGTTTTGATGCTGCCGCGCTCCACGCGTCCGATGCCGATTCTTCCCACATAATCATCGTAGTCGATGTTGGAGAAAAGCACCTGCGCGGGCGCGTCCCCGTCGCCCACGGGAGCGGGTACTTCGCTGAGAATGGTTTCAAACAGCGCGGTCATATCGGTGCCCATGTTGTCCGCGTCAAGAGAGGAATAGCCGTCGCGACCCGAAGCATAGACCACGGGAAATTCGAGCTGGTCTTCGTTGGCGCCGAGGTCGATAAAGAGGTCGAGGATTTCGTCGATGACCTCAGCGGGACGCGCGCCGGGACGGTCGATTTTGTTGATGACGACAATCGGCTTTTTGCCGAGTCCGAGCGCTTTTTTGAGGACAAAGCGGGTCTGGGGCATACAGCCTTCAAACGCGTCTACCAGCAGGAGGATGCCGTCCACCATCATGAGGATGCGCTCCACTTCGCCGCCGAAATCCGCGTGACCTGGGGTGTCGATAATGTTGATTTTCACGCCCTTGTACATAACGGCGGTCTGTTTGGAGAGGATGGTGATGCCGCGCTCCCGTTCAAGGTCGCCGGAATCCATGACACGTTCCGCGACGGCTTCGTTTTCACGGAAAATGCCGCTCTGCCGGAGAAGCTGATCGACCAGCGTGGTTTTGCCGTGATCGACGTGGGCGACAATGGCTATGTTTCTGAGTCTTTCCTGTGATGTAACACTCATGCAAAGATACCTCTTTTAATGGTTTGGATTTTTAATCAGGTCAATTTCACATATTATACCATATTCTTCGTCGGTTTTAAACCTCACACGGCAAAAAATGCGTTTTTCACATGAAGAAATGCAGAGGGATATCTTAAAATATTTTGTAAATTTTAATGACAGCGCCTCCCTGCCGCAGAAAGACGGCTGTGTCAGACGAAAAAGCCCCGTCATGCAAAGCGCACAACTTTTTTCGACAGACGTCGACAAATTGGAAGAAACGGAATGAAAACGCAAGGGATTGCGTGAGATTAGTTAGCAAGGAGCAAAAAAAATATGAAAAAACAATAAATTTTCTGAAATATTTTCAAAAATATAGTGACTATTCCGAATTTCTGTGATATAATACCTAAGTAAAATTTTTTATTATCCTGATGCTGGCGGTGAATGTTGCGGCGCGTTTTCGCTCACGCGTCATAGTTTGCCGGTCAGGTCAGCGTATCTTTAAGAATTTTCACTGATTTCATGTGGTATCCACCCATTTGTGAGAGGAGTCTTTTTGCTTTGTACGAGGAATCTGTGCATATCGACAGATTGGAGCATACTGTCAGTCTTTTCGGCAGCTTTGATGAAAACATCCGACTGCTGGAGAGAACCTTCCGCATCAGCATTGTGACGCGCGGCTCGGAAATCAGGATTTCGGGCGAGGAGGACGATGTGAAGCGGGCGGTGCGGGCCATCAACGCCATGCTGGCCGTCCTGAACCGAGGCGACACGCTCAATGAACAATCGGTCCGGTACTGTATCTCGCTGGTGGAGGACGGCAGCGATTCGCTCTGGCAAAATCTGCCCGACGAATGCGTGTGCATCACCGCCAAGGGCAAGCCCATCAAGCCCAAAACCATCGGACAAAGCCAATATGTCAAGGCGATTGCCGGACGTTCCATTACGTTCGGCGTAGGGCCGGCCGGCACGGGCAAAACCTACCTCGCTGTCGCGATGGCTGTCGCGGCATTGAGGCGGGGTGAGGTGGACAGGATCATATTAACGCGTCCCGCCGTGGAAGCGGGGGAGAAGCTGGGATTTCTGCCGGGCGATCTTCAGTCCAAGATCGACCCCTATCTCCGGCCGCTTTACGATGCGCTGTACGATATGCTGGGCGCGGAGAGTTACCAGCGATATCTCGAGCGCGGCACCATCGAGGTTGCGCCGCTGGCCTATATGCGCGGACGCACGCTCGATGACAGCTTTATTATTCTGGACGAGGCGCAGAATACCTCCCGCGAACAAATGAAGATGTTTCTGACCCGTCTGGGCTTCCGCTCCAAGATGGTGATTAACGGAGACATTACGCAGATCGACCTGCCCGACGGCAAAAAGTCGGGACTGTCGCAGGTCGTCCGAATCCTCGGCGGCATCGACGACATCGCCATTGTCCGGTTTGACGGACGGGACGTAGTGCGTCACAAGCTGGTGCAGGATATTATCAAGGCATATGAAAAAAACGAGAAAAACGAACATAACAGGCAAGGAGGTCAACATTAAAAATGGATAAGACAAAGGTGATTATCGTAGACCGTCAAAAGGCGGTGAAAATTCCGACAGGCATACGGCTTCTCATCAGAAGATGCTGCAACGCGGTGCTGCAAATGGAAAAAATCCCCGGCTCGTGCGAGGTGTGCGTTTCCTTTGTGGACACCGACGAAATACAGCGCCTCAACGCGCAATACCGCAATCATGACAACGCCACCGACGTGCTGTCTTTCCCGCTGGGCATCGACGGCAATTACGACGTCAACCCCGCCACCGGCGCAAAGCAGCTCGGTGACATCGTGCTGTGCGTGCCGATTGCCGTGGAACAGGCGAAAAGATACGGTCATTCTTTCCAGCGTGAGATCGGTTATCTCACGGCGCATTCCATGCTGCACTTGCTGGGGTATGACCACGAACAGGGCGGTATCGAGGCGGTGCGCATGAGAGAAAAGGAAGAGGAAGTCATGCAGTCGCTGGGTCTGCCGCGCGACGGAAGCTATGCGTCCAATGCGGACGAAGATCTCACATAAGGCGCAGCGGATGAAGCATTTTTTGAAAGGGTTTGTTTACGCGTTTCGCGGAATCATTTCCTGTGTCAAAGAGGAACGCAATTTCCGGTTTCATCTGGGAGCTGCGTTCCATCTTTTTGTTTATCTGCCCTTTTTCCAAGTGACGCGGACAGAGACAGGCGTGCTGGTGATTCTCTGTGCGCTGGTGCTTGCGCTCGAAGCCATGAACAGCGCCGTGGAGCGTGCGGTGAACTGCACGGGAGAATACAGTCAGCGAGCAGGCGCTGCCAAGGATATGGCGGCAGGGGCGGTGCTGATCGCGGCAATCGCTTCGGTGATCGGCGGCGTTGTGATTCTGTGGCAGCCGGACGCGTTCGCGGCGATGGGGCGGTTTTTTGTCCGGCACCCGGCGGCGATTCTGGCGGAGGCAGTTGTTTTAATAGTCTGGATTACATCAATGCGTAATGCGTAATGCGTAATTCGTAATTCGTAATGCGTAATGCCACAGGACGCTAAAGAAAAAGCGGCAGGCGAGTCTTTTTCATGGGATGAAAAGAGACAAGCCTGCCGTTTTTTTCACATTTCACACT
>CACWOA010000244.1 GCA_902762395.1 uncultured Ruminococcus sp. | reverse complement strand
GACAAATGGTACCGATTGCCGATGGCGTTTGACAGCGACCGTTCGGAGGGCTGGCATGAGATCACGCCTCCGCCGTCCGACGAAAGCGCCGCCCCGGCACCTTCCGCCGAGGAGGACAGCGCAAGCGTTCTCTCGCAGCGTCTTCTCGAATCCTATATGGCACTGGAAAACCAGGGGGAGGAAGAAAGCAGCCTTCCCCCGTCAGACGCGGCGGAAGCCGAAGAAGAGGTCGTCCCGCAGGTGGATATCAACACGCTTCTACACACGGCGGACGACGCGCCTGTGAGCGGGGAACCCTCCGCCCCGCAGGAGATCGTTTCCGATACGGCGGAGGAAAGCCAGCCGTCCTCCTTCGACGGGCAGGCGGACGACGGCGTGACAGAGTTGACAGTAACCCAGCCGTCCTCCGCCGCCGATGTCTCCCCGGAGCCTTCTGTTGAGGTTCCCGATGTGGTTTCGGTAGAGATTGACATTTCCGAAATCGAGGACGAGATTTTTGCCGAGACCGAAGTGATTGCTCCCGAAGACCTCGACACCGCCGGAGAGGAAGCACCGGTCAGCGGCGAGGACGCGGTCAAGGAAAAACTCGAAAAGCTGGTCGAAGCGGCTGAACTGGCGGAAGTGCTGCGGCAGGAGAGCGAGGACACGCTGCCGCCGGAAGAACAGCCCGACAACATTGACATATTCAGCATTCCCCTGCCTTCTGACGATCTTTCCGTCACGCCGGAGGCAGTCACCAAAGCCGACGGCGAGGACGAGGCTATCAGACCGTACCAGCCGCGTGAAAAGGCGGCGGACGGCGAAAAGGTATTTGAATCCATACTGATTGTAGACGACAATCAGAAGGTGCTTGACCCTGCCATCAGCAAGGAACAGGATGACACACTCTATCTGCACGCCAAAGGCGCCTCTGAAAATCCCACCGCTGTCTTTAAACTGCCGGACGGTCCCATCGTTTTGCCGACCGACTTTGACGACGCGGATTTTCAGGAGCAGTGGCTGGACGAAGACGAGGACGGTGATCAAACGGCGTCACGAACCAAACGCGCCCGCCGCAGAGTTTCCGCGTTTATCGGAGCGGTGGTAATCGTATTTGCGGCATTGATTCTGGTAAGCGTAGTGAAAACCGTTGTGACCGGATTTACCAACCTGGGCGGTACCGGGGAAAAGAAAACCGAATACACCGAATTTATCGCCCCGGTGGTGCTCAATGACCCCGCGCCGTTTGAAACCATCGAAAAGGCGGATAACCAGATGCTTCTCGAAAGCGCTATCTGGCGTGTACTCGATGAAATGAGAAAGACCGAAGGGTACGAATACACCTACGACGCCACCAAGAAGATCGTGATTGCCGCCGATCAGGTAGAGCAGGCGGGCAGAGAACTCTTTGGCAGCGAGGTGCAGCTCAACATGAATGTCCTGAGCGAATCCGACGGAAGCGCCATATATTATTATGACAGCATCGAAAACACCTTCCATATTTCGGAAGGCGGCGTGATGGGTCCCACCGCCGTTATCACCAGAATAGCGCAGCGCAGCGACCACGTTTCGCTGATCGTGGGGTACATCAGCCAGGAAGAGATGACGCTGACCTCCTCCGAGGAAGAACCCGAGTGCTACAAATATATGGAGTATGTCCTCTCGCTCCAGCCCAACGGTTCCTATTACATTCAGAGCATACGCAATTATGTGGAGGAATAAGGGAGAAGCGTGTTCTCCCCTATTCTTCCCTGCTGATTCATTTGTAAAAATATGATGTTTTTTATCAGATTATTGTTGTTTTTCCTTTCCTCCGTCGGATGCTGGGAACTGCTGCGCCGTTATGCCGGCGTTCCCGTGGCATTTCTGCCGAGCCTGACGGTTGCGGTACAGACAGTGATTCTCTTCGGGGGCGGATTGCTCAATCTCCTGCCCGAATGTACGCTGCTGCTGTACATTGCGGGATTTCTGTCTCTGGCGGGCTGCCTGCGCAGAGACGGAAATCCCGCTTTTCTGAAGGTCTACGCCCGCGCGGACATTCTCTTTCTTGCCGCCACACTGCTGCTGTCGGTGTTCCTTTTGCGGGGGAAGATGCTGACGGGTCTCGATGATTTTTCCCACTGGGGGCTTATTGTGCGTCAGATGCTCCGGGAAAACCGCTACCCGAATTTTCAGGACGCGTACATCGAGTACCGCGAATATGTCCCCGGCAGCGCTACCTATCTGTATTTCTTCGCCAGACTGGTGGGGACGGACGAACGAATCTGGATGCTGGGACAGACATATATGACGCTGACCACGGTGCTGCCTCTGTTTCTCCCCGCGGGAAAGCAAAAATGGGCGGCAGCGGCGGCGCTTCTGGCGGGCGTCCATTTCGTTTTGATTTTCAACGGCGACATCACCCTCCTGCTGGTGGACACGCTGCTTCCGCTGACAGGAATGTGCGGGCTGCTCTATGCAACCCTTTGCTGCGGTCGTCACAGCGGCATACGGGAATGGCGCTGGGCGGCATGCTATATGGCGCAGATGCTTCTCATCAAAAATGCGGGGCTTTTCTTTGCCGCGCTGGTCGTTGTCCGCCTGCTGTGGAACGGAAGAAAAGACAAAGCAGCGGCGGGCGGGCGAATCGCCTGTGCGCTGCTGCCCTTTCTGACGCTTCTCCTGTGGCACAGGCACTGCCGTCTCGTGTTCGATGACGGAGGTCTCTCCAAGCACGCCATGACCGTTGCGAATTATCGGACGGTGTTTGCGGAAAAAAGCGGTCAGCAATTGCGAATGATTTTTCATGTGCTGCTGCGAAAATCTCTGACAATGAAGGAGATGCTTCTCACCCTTGCAGGCGTGCTGCTGGTGGGCATTCTTACCATGATCTGGACAGGGGAAAAGACAGCGCCGCACGATAACGCAAAAAAGACGGAACCGCGTTACCGGCGCAACCGGGCAGGGCGGTTCGTCCGGCTGCTGGCCATTTCCACGGCCTTGTATGGGAGTTATCAGCTGTGTACGCTGGGAATGTATTGGTTTTCCATGCCGATGAATGAGGCATTGGAAGTGTCGGGATTTCCGCGCTACACGCGCACGATTCTCATTGCTGTCTGGTATCTGACCGCGGCGCAGGCAATGAAGCTGTTGTCCTGTGTCAGGGAGGACAAAGCGGCGACCGTCATCATAACGTCACTTCTCATTTTAGGGTCATGGGGGCAGATGTACGCCTGTGAAGGCGCCGTGCGGCTGCCCGGAAGCCGCTTTCGTCCATCGCCGGTTCGCTCCCGGCTGGAAGAAGCGGCGGAGCAATACGGCGTGGAGCAGGGAACGTCTTATATCATCCTGGTCTCCCATGAGGATGTAAAGTCGGTGCGTTATATAGGACAATACCTGTTTCTGAGCGAAGCGGTTGACGTCATTAACGTCAATGAAGAAAC
>CACWOA010000243.1 GCA_902762395.1 uncultured Ruminococcus sp. | reverse complement strand
GGAATACACCAAGTATTCCTGCGCTTCTCCGCCTTGTCATAGCCGAAAAATCCTGCGTCATCTTTGTCCATCTTATTTCCTCACAGTGCCTATGAAAATCATCCGTTCAAAACGGAGGTTTGGGGCGCTGTTTCTGTTGCATCGTTCCGCACTCTGTTCAGGTATGCTCGCAGCGCTTCTATTCTTGCGGCGCAGTCCTGTGCGCCTAAGTCGTAAATGGCCTGCAATTTTCGGGTGTCCCGCTCGATGTGCTTAACCTTCACCGTCCGCGACGGGCGGATGACAAAGATTTCCCCGCGCTGTTCCATCCCGATGATCTTTTCCACACAGGCATTGTATTCCGCATAGCGGTTGTTAATGCGCTCCGTCAATGCCGGGTATTTCTTCCCGTAAAACCGCCGGGCGAGCCGCGGGTCAGAGGGGGATTTGCGGTAATCGAGCGGACGGGTAAGCACCACGATGATCCTGTCGCAACCCATGTCGCGGCATTTGTCAACGGGAATGCTGTCCGCAATCCCGCCGTCGAGGTACTTCTTTCCCTCATATTCCACCATGCGCGACACAAACGGCATGGCGGAGGTCGCCCGCATGGCTTCCATCTGTCCGAAGCAGTCGGTGATTCTGATATATTCCGCTCCGCCCGTTTCCACGTTTGTGACCGTCGCGTAAAAATCCATGCCGGAGGCTTCGTAGGCCGCTTCGTCAAACACATCCAGCTTGGAGGGCAGGTCATAATAGGCGAATTGCCTGTTGATGATATTGCCCGTCGTCAGCAGCGAACGGATGCCCATATAGCACCCCTTCGGCGCGTATTTCAGATTATAGCGCAGCGCCCTGCCCCGCTGTCCCGAGGGGTAATTCACTCCGAACAGTACCCCCGCCGAGGTGCCGATGACCGTATCGGCTTTGATACCGTTATCCATAAAAACATCCAGCACGCCCGCGGTGTACAGTCCCCGCATCGCGCCGCCTTCCAGCACCAGTCCAACGCTCATATTCGTTCCGCCTTTCTCCCGGACTCTCTCCGGTCTTTTTCGCTGCCTTTTTCCGCCCGGTCTTTATCGCTGCGAGGAAGCTCCCTCCCTGTTTGCAGAGAAAAAAATTCCGCGCAAAGATTACGGCACGAACATATATACGCATATTATAGCATACGCCACAGGAATATGCAATAGATTTGCAACCACTATCCACAACTTAAGCATTCCCCCAGTCGGCTACGCCGACAGCCCCCTCAAAGAGGGAGCCGATAATGACAGCCCCCTCAAAGAGGGAGCCGATAATGCCTCCCTCCCTGAGGGAGGTGGCACGTTAGTGCCGGAGGGAGTGAATGTCACTAAGTTGTAGATAGTGGATTTGCAACGACAATTTATTTGCGCTCAATGGCTCCACCGTGATTGACACGGACGCAAAAATCATGTATGATAATGGTAAGCACGGCGCGGTTTCCCCGTACCCGCCCGGGGCGGGCATTATGCTGCCGAGAAAATGAAGAACGGAGGTCATTAATGAGAAAACAATCCATTATCGGCAAAAAAGGCAAAAAAAGCAAAACAGGCAAAATCATGGGAGCGCTCATGTTGGCAGGGGCGCTGCTGCTGAGCGGCTGCGCCAGGGGCGGTTCGTCGGTTTCGCCGTCCGACGCGGTCGCGCAGCAGGCGGAGGAGATCACCCGCATTGAGACCGCTGAGGATATCGCCAGACTGCATCCGCGGGAGAACGTCGTCTTTGACGGCACCTTCCGCAGCCAGCTCACGGAGGATGAGCAGAAGATTTATGACGCGCTGGTGCAGCACCTTGTCGTGGAAAAAAGCATCGACGACCTGACTGTGGACGTCACATTCTTCTCCTGTGAAGTCGTGCAGTACCACCTTTTTGAAGAGATTCTCGCATATGTCTATCGTGCGTTTTGTGCGGATCATCCGGAGGTTTTTTTGGGTAAATGAATACTGTCGCATATACATACAGCGCGAGAACCAAAAATATACCTGGGCGAAATTCCGGTTCGAGGAAGTATACGATCATGCGTATGACGAAGTGGACACGGTCTTTCGCGGTATTGAGCAGGCGGTCAGCGAGATCGAAGCCGCCCGCGCCTCCGATTCCCGCTATGATACGGTCAAGGCGATTCATGACTATATCTGCCATACCACGGATTACGACACAGAAGCGTATGACGAGATGCACGCAACGGAAGAAGGAGGCGTTCTTCCGGCAATCACCAGTCGGCTTGCGTCCCCCGCTTTCGGCGGGAGCGGCGCCTATCGCTTTGTGTGCGCCGGCTATGCCAAAGCGTTTCAGCTTCTGTGCCATCGCATGGATATCCCCTGCGTGAAGGTTTCGGGCGATACGCCGGTGGAGTATCATGCCTGGAACGAGGTGCAGATGGAGGACGGTCAATGGTACGGTATGGACGTGACATGGGATGATTTTGACGAAAGAAGCGTTCATCCCCTGATATACACCCACTTTCTCTGCGGCAGCCGCACGGAGACATTAAACCGCTTTATGATACTCCGAAAGGATCAGACAGACTTCAGCTTTGCGGGGTTCCACCAACCCGATCCTTCTCTGATTTACATCATAGATGACAAGGATGCGGAGGTTCAATGGAAGATTTTGTGGTACCCCCCGCTGACAGAGGAAGCCTATCCGCTGGCGGATTTGCTCAGAGCCGCCTATGAAGCGGAATACCCCATTGCCCGTGAAGGGGATGAATTAGCGTCTGACGCGCGGCGGAGGGGATGACAGGACGCTGCCGAGAAACGGCAGGGAGGATTTCCCGCCCGCATCACACAAAAAATGCCTGTGCAAGCCAAATCGCACAGGCATTTTTATGGTATCATAGATGATTAGGGGACGCCACCAGCCGCCAATTCCCGTTACTCCGCGGTCGCGGCGGAAAGCGCCTGGTCGATGTCCGCGATGATGTCCTCTTTGTCCTCGATGCCCACCGAGAAGCGGATGAGGTCGGCGGAAACGCCGCATTCCTCCAGCTCTTTGTCATTGAGCTGACGGTGGGTGGTGCTGGCGGGATGCAGCACACAGGTTCTCGCGTCCGCCACATGGGTGACGATTGCCGCGAGCCGCAGCGAATCCATAAACTTTGTCGCCGCCTCGCGACCGCCCTTCACGCCGAATGAAACCACGCCGCAGGTGCCGTGGGGCATATATTTGCGCGCGAGTTCGTAATATTTGTTGCCGGGCAGACCGGGATAATTGACCCAGGCCACGCGCGAATCCTTTTGCAGGAATTCGGCTACCGCCTGCGCGTTCTCGCAGTGGCGGGGCATTCTCAGGTGGAGCGTTTCCAGACCGAGGTTGAGCAGGAAGGCGTTCTGCGGCGCCATCATGGCGCCCATGTCACGCATGAGGTGAACGCGGATTTTCGCGCCGTAAGCCGCCGGTCCGAAATGGTCGGCGTAGACCACGCCGTGATAGGTCTCGTCCGGCTCGGTAAACATCGGGAATTTGCCGTTTCTCCAATCAAACCTGCCGCTGTCCACCACCACGCCGCCGAGAGCGCAGGCATGACCGTCCATGTATTTGCTGGTGGAATGCACCACCACATCCGCGCCGAATTCAATGGGGCGGCAGTTGATGGCGGTCGGGAAGGTGTTGTCTACGATCAGCGGCACGCCGTGCGAATGCGCCGCCTCCGCCCATTTTTCCAGATCCAGCACCGTCAGCGCGGGATTGGAGAGCATCTCGGTAAAGACGCATTTGGTGTTGTCTTTAAACAGCTTGTTGATCTCGTTCAGCGGCGCGTCCGGCTCGATGAAATCCACCTCCACGCCCATATCGCGCAGGGTCTTGTTGAAAAGATTGTAGGTGCCGCCGTAAATCGCGGATGAGCTGATGAGATGGTCGCCCGCTTTGCAGACGTTCAGCACCGAATACATCGAAGCCGCCTGTCCCGCGCTGGTAAGAATCGCCATCACGCCGCCCTCGAGCGCGGCAATTTTCTTCTCCACCGCGTCCACGGTGGGATTGGCGAGGCGGGTGTAGAAAAAGCCGTCCTCTTCCAGATCAAACAGTTTTGCCATCTGCACGGAGGAATCGTATTTATAGGTCGTGCTCTGGGCGATCGGCAGCACACGCGGCTCGCCGTTTTTGGGAGTATAGCCTGCCTGCACGCATTTGGTTCCGATTTTCATTTCACTCATTTGTTCCGTTCTCCTTGTCAGGTAATATTTGCGCCAAAGCGATTTGAATCCATTATAACACATCTTACGGAAAAATCAAGAGAGTTCATCGGGAAATCAGGGAAATGACGCGTGGTTTTTCTTAAGTTTTTCTTCCGCACTTTTTGTCAATCTTCCGCTTGAAAATATGGTAAGATACTATACGGAAACAATCCTTACACGTTGAAAACAAAAAACAAACCTCTTGATTTATGGCGAACAATGATGTATAATAATATATCAAATGTTGTTTGATGTGTGTTGTTTCCGATCTTCGCCGTTGTATCTTTTACACTGCACATAGGTGACTGTAAAAGAAAATGAGAATTTAGTGGGAAGTGGGGAGAGAAAAAGAAAAAAGAAGAAAAAGCGAAGCGCAATTAGCGAGCGAACGCGAGCGTGGGAGTCCAGCCGATGACGACAAGCGTCATCTGGGAACTTGTTCCTCCTGGCAGGGGTCTGGGGGCGGCGCCACCAGCGGGGAGTGGGGCA
>CACWOA010000242.1 GCA_902762395.1 uncultured Ruminococcus sp. | reverse complement strand
CCACTCCTTTTGGCGCGTGGATTTTGTGAGCCGAGACGGTGATCATGTCCGCGCCGAGCTTTTTGACGCTGACGGGAATTTTGCCGAACGCCTGCACGCAGTCGCAATGCACGATGGCGCGGGGGGCGTTTTTGCGTGCCGCTCTGACGGCGGCTTCGATGGGAAGAATGCTGCCCATCTCGTTGTTGACCAGCATCATTGTGACTAAAATGGTGTCGGGAGTGACGGCCTGCGCAACGTCCTGCGGAGAGATGTGACCGTGTTGGTCGGGCATGAGCCGGATGACTTCAAAGCCGCGTTTTTCCAGCTCGGCGGTGCTGTCGAGTACCGAGGAATGCTCGATGGCAGTGGTGACGATCCGATGACCGTTTTTCTGATTTTTAGCTGCCGCGCCGAACACCGCGATGTTGTTGGCTTCCGTGCCGCCGGAGGTAAAAATGATTTCCTCGGGCTGGGCGGCAACGGCGGTCGCTATCGCGCGGCGCGCCTCTTTGATGCGGAGCGCCGCCTCATTGCCTTTGGCATGGGTGGAGGAAGGATTGCCCCAGCAGGTTTCCATCATCTCCGCCGCCGCCGCCACGGCTTCGGGAGAGGGTCTGGTGGTGGCGGAATTGTCCAGATAGATTTCCTTTACTTGATTCGACAGAAGAAAACACCTCTTTGTGTGTATTAATAAGACAATATAAAATTATACCAGTAAATTATACTATAAAAATACGGCGAATGCAATAGAATTCCATCACATATATTTTGTATAAATTTTAAATATTTTACCAACGGAAGGAGGGAGGCGGGCGAGAGGAAAAATTGACGGAAGAATGTTATTGCAATGTGGAGGAAACTGATGTATAATGAAAAACAACGAATCGGAGTAAAGGAGTTTTTGCCTTGCAATACAATGAATTGATTGAACGATATCCTGATTTTATCTATCACGGCTATCGGCTTGCCCGTGAGCAGAATATATGGCGGGTGGTCTATGATTTTGAAACGGTGGGACTGACCGAGTTTCACCCTTCCTGGACGCTGCCCGCGCGGGGAATAGATCCCGACGACCCCACCTTCCGGGAATTTCTCTTTTCCATCGGCATGGTGGAGCTGATAAGCTATTGGAAGGCGACCTGTTCGCCCCGTGTGCGTGTGGAAGGCGCCTGTCTGAGCGAAGGACAGATCGGGTGGTGGAAGAAGCTGTATTTTAACGGACTGGGCGAATTCTTCTACACCAACGGCGTTGACGTGACGCCGGAGAATTTCATGCAAATCGAGACGGACAGCGACCTGCCGCGAACCGAAATTACACCCGCCAAAGAACTGAAGGGCTGCATGGTGCCGGTGGGAGGAGGCAAGGATTCCATCGTGGCGCTGCATATTCTGGGTCGGAGCGGCATGACCGACAAGATGTGTTTTATGATGAATCACCGCAACTCCGCGTTTGCCACCGCCCTGCTGTCGGGCTGCCGTCCGGAAGAAATCTACCGCCCGAAACGGTACCTTGACCGCAAAATCGTGGAGCTGAACGCGCAGGGATTCCTCAACGGACACACGCCTCTCTCGGCGCTGATCGCGTTTTCCGCGTCGATGGCGGCTTACCTCTGCGGCAAGCGGTATGTGGTGCTTTCCAACGAGTCGAGCGCCAACGAAGCTTCCGTGGCGGGCAGCACCGTCAATCACCAGTATTCCAAGAGCTTTGCGTTTGAGAAGGATTTTGCTGATTATCTTGCGCAGTATATTCCCTGCGGCGTGCGGTATTTCAGCCTGCTGCGTCCGCTTTCGGAAATCCAGATCGCCGCGATTTTCTCCCGGCTCCGTGAATATCACGAGGTGTTTCGCAGTTGCAACGCGGGCAACGCCGGGACCAGATTTGACACATGGTGTCTCGACTGCTCCAAGTGTCTGTTTGTGGTGATGATCCTGTCTCCTTTCCTGTGTGACGCGGAGATTCGGGACATCTTCCGCATCAATCTTCTCAATTCCCCGAGTGAAAAGATGACCCGGTATTTTGAGCAACTGATCGGACTGCACGAAACCAAGGACGCTTTTAAGATCGAGAGTATACTCAGAGAGCTGCTCCCGCCCGAAAAATCCAATGATTTCTGCCACAGGCTCGTACTTCACGGCAGAGCCGTATGCGACGCGCGGAAGCCGAGGTGCGAAGAATGCTGCATGAAGGAAATATGCCGATATTATGAAATGAATAAATAATTCCGTGTGAAAAATGCCAAAATATCATCAGGACTATCAGTAAAGCGAGGTTTTGGCATGGAAAATATCATTGAGCTGAAGGATATTACCAAGCTCTATCGGACAGGCGGCAGAACGGTAACGGCTCTTGACAGGGTGAGTCTTGAGATAAAGGAGGGCGAATTCGTCTCGGTCATAGGGCAGTCCGGCTCGGGGAAATCTACGCTGATGAATATTTTAGGCTGTCTTGACAAGCCCGATTACGGATCCTACCGTCTTGACGGAGCCTCGGTTTGCAGACTGAGCGAGAAAAGGCTATCATTTATAAGAAACAGCGTAATAGGCTTTCTCTTTCAGAGCTTTCATCTTATCCCCTCTCTCAGCGCCCTTGAGAACGTCGAGCTTCCGCTGATATACAGAGGCACCTCAAGACCTGAGAGAAGGCGCATAGCTCTTGAGGCGCTTGATACAGTGGGTCTTGCCCACAGGGTAGGACACAAGCCCTGCGAGCTTTCGGGCGGACAGCAGCAGAGGGTAGCCATTGCAAGGGCTGTCGCCGCAAAGCCGAGGCTTATCCTTGCCGATGAGCCTACGGGAAATCTCGACAGCCGCTCGGGCGCGGAAATAATGCAGATACTCGGCGCTCTGCACGAAAACGGCTCTACCGTGATTGTTATTACTCACGACGACAAGGTCGCCAAAATGGCGCAAAGATGCATAATTATTTCTGACGGCAGAATAATTATTTAGCATTTGCGTCAAACGCATTCAAAATCACGGTCATTTTGCACAAAATATAAAGCTACTGTTCTTGCAGATTCCACAATGGCAGAAAGGGTTTTTGCAAAAAAGTCATTGACATAACGGAATTATATGCTATAATGAAAACTGTAAGCAGGGTGCTTACAAATAAAAAACCGGATTATTAAGGAGGTCAAAACTATGAGCGACGCAGTAGAACTCCATGATGTAGACGTTAAGGAATTCCTTGCTGTTATTGACACCTGTGAGGGTGACGTATTCCTGGTAACTGACGAGGGAGACCGCCTTAACCTTAAGAGCAAGCTTTGTCAGCTTATCGGTCTTACACAGCTTATCGATGGCGGCAAGATAACAAATGCTCATCTTGAATGTCAGAATCCCGAGGATGAGAGCAAGCTCTTCCGTTTCAATATGTTCGGCGCTAAGGCGGAGTAATATTTCTGCATCAGAGAATACAGCAGGCACGATACCCTTCGGGGTATCGTGTTATTTTTTTGGGAAAGACTCTCCCCTTCTCACGGAATATCCGCGC
>CACWOA010000241.1 GCA_902762395.1 uncultured Ruminococcus sp. | reverse complement strand
AAGGTGGAGATGACCACCCAAAATCTGATCTTTTCGGGCGAAAAGCCGGATTATCATCTGGTCGAGGTACAGAACGCCTTCCGGTGTGAGATCGGTGATAAGTTCCCGCTGGTTCTCTACCGCCCTAACGATGAAACGGGAGAATCGGAAATGGTCGATGTCCCGCTGACCGTCGCGGGATTCCTCGACGAAGCCGCCCTCGCACCCTATTTCACCGTACACAGCGAACACCCCACGGTGATCATCAACCAAGCCGCCGCCGATACCATTATGCGGCTGTACGACGGCGTGAGCAGAGAGTATTCCCTCTATGACAAAATCCTGCTGTTCGGCCTGCAAGAGAAAGAGGGAAATGCGCTGCTGCGGGAACTTTCGTTGCTCGGGGAGCAGAACAAGGGGCATATCGCCGTCAGGGGCTTTGATATGCTGAATATGGGAGGCTTTGAGGACGCGATTGTCAGCATTATCCGCATACTCGCCTACTGCTTCACCGCGCTGATTTCGGCGGTGTGCCTGCTCAATCTCTACCATTCGGTCAAGGGACGGGCGATGGAACGGCAGCGCGAAATCGCCATGCTGCGCTCCATGGGTATGACGGAACGGCAGCTTCATAAAATGCTGGCGGTGGAAAATATTCTGCTGCTGGTCAAAGGCTGGTGTATAGGCGTTGTGCTGTCGGGAGGCTTTATACTGCTGCTCAACCGCGTGATGGTGTCACGTTTTGGGAATATCACGCTTCCCGTGCCTTATGGACTGATCGGCGGCATCACGGCGGCGGTCTGCGCGGCTATGGTGGGGATGACATGGGTTTGCTATCGTTTTTCCGATAAGGAAAGTATTGTTGAGGATATCCGGAAAGAAACGGTGTGAGGATAAAGAAAAGTGGTACCGCATGGTCTTGCAATTGGCAGGAGCATGCGGTACAATAAAGGAAAAGAAGAAAAAAGACGCTCGCTAATGATGCGCTGCGCTATGCTTCTCTTTTTTTCCGAAAGGGGCAGTGCCGTGAAACTATTGGTAGTAGAAGACGACCCGATCATCCAGGAGGGTCTGCGTATTGCGCTGGCGCAGGAGGGGTGCGAAATCATCGCCGCCGACAGCGTACAAAAGGCGTTGAACTGCCTTGCCACCCACAGCGACCTTGATCTCTGCATTCTCGATATCATGCTGCCCGACGGCACGGGCTACGACGTATGCGCCGCCATCCGCAGGCAAAGCGAACTGCCGATCATCTTTCTGACCGCCTGCGACGATGAAGTCCACACCGTTCTCGCGCTGGAACAGGGCGCGGATGATTACATCGCCAAGCCGTTTCGCATGCGGGAACTGATGGCGCGCATCAAGGCGGTCATGCGCCGCACGGGACAGCATCAGACGGAACCCGATGTTGTGCGTGTGGGGCGCAACGAAATCAATCTCCGCGCGGGCAAGGTGTACCGTGACGGGAGCGAGATTTTCCTGACCGCGATGGAATACAAGCTGCTGCTGATTTTCGTCAGCCACCGCGGACAGATTCTGTTCCGGAGCCAGCTGCTTCACCTGATCTGGGACGCGGCGGGCGACTATGTGACCGACAACACCCTCACGGTGTATGTCAAGCGGCTGCGGAATAAATTGGAACAGGACGGCGACCCCGCCGCGATTCAGACTGTGCGGGGCATGGGTTATCGGTTGTTGTGAGCGGTGAAACGGATGATGAAATTTTTCTTTGACGACAGCAAAAACCGTCAGGAAATCGCCATTGTGCTTGTAGCGGCGCTGCTGTGCCTGCTGGTGCGGCAGTCGGTGGGCGTCTGTGTGATTCTGGCGGTGTGTATCGCGGCGCTGCTTGCGGTGGGGTTTGCCAAACGGCGGCAGCGGAAACGCCGGGTGACGGCGCTGACGGATTATCTTTGCGCGGTGCAGGATCATCTGACACTCCCGCCCATCGAAACGGAGCAGGAAGACGAATTCGGCATTTTGCAAAGCGAAATCTACAAGGTGGTGGCGCTGCTGCGGGAGCAGTATGCCGCGGAGAAAAAGCAGAAGCTCTATCTCAGCGATATGCTGTCGAATATTTCCCACCAGATCAAAACGCCGCTCACCGCCATCGGGCTGATGACGGAACTTCTCGAGCAGCCTTCCCTGCCGGATGAGCAGCGGATAGCCTACGCGGAAAAGATCGACACGCAGGTGACGCGCATCACATGGCTGATCCGGCATCTTCTCACGCTCTCCCAGTTGGAGGCGGGCGTTCTGGAGATGAAGCGGGAGGAGATATCTCTTCTCTCCGTGATGGAACAGGTGCGCGATTCGCTCAGCGTCTTGGCGGAGCTGAAAGGGGTGTCGCTTCTTCTCGACATTCCCGCCTCCGTCACCATGAAGGGAGACCGGCACTGGCTGGGGGAGGCATTGACCAACCTTGTCAAGAACGGCATCGAGCATAATGAGAAGGAAAGCGGCGGATATGTCCGCGTCAGGGCGGAGCAAACGCCCCTCTTTCTCCGGCTGACGGTGGAGGACAACGGGAGCGGCATCGACGAAGCCGACCTGCCCCATATTTTTGAGCGGTTTTATAAGGCGAAAAACGCCCCTCCCCAGAGTGTCGGCATCGGGCTGGCGCTGGCGAAGCAGATCGTGACCGCCCACAACGGACGGATGGACGTGCAGAGCGTCAGGGGAGAGGGAAGCGTTTTCACGGTGAAGTTTTATACAACGTAAAAATGGCAGTATTTGTATCCGGAGAAGGAAGCCTCCGATTTTACAGAGGAAGAAGCGGCATTGTGGCGGCAGACAAAGCAATATCTGTTTGACTACTGGGAGGCTTTCTGGAATTGACAGAAAGTGACAGAATTCCCGGGGCGATGAAACAACCGCACAGACAAAAGGCGGCGCGTATCCGTGGCAGGATACACGCCGCCTGATTTTTTTGTTTTTTTATAAGGGGGGGAAATATGTCAGCCCGTCACCGTCCGAACAGACCGAGAAGATTGGATATCCATTCACGAACATCAATCACACCGATTGCTTGAAGGATAATCAGTGTGATGATTGCAGTTGCAATCAAAGATCTCCAAGCGCACCCGCTACAGGGACAGCCGTGTTTTAAAGCAAATTGTGCAATGCGAGTGGTATCCATTCGGCGTTTGTATTCGTCTATTCTCGTATTTTCATAGAGCTTTGACCAAATGCTATGCGCTTCATTGAGAAAATCAGTACGTTCTTTTTTTGAAATACCATTCAAACATCCCAGTTTGTAATACGAAACCGCCAGATCATCCTGCGCCTGTGTACCCTCGTATTCCTTCGCGCCGGAGAGGTCGCCCTGTGCTTGGCAGACGTCGCCGAGGCATCCGTAGTAGCTGATGGACAAATCGCGCTGCGCCTGTGTACCCTCCGACTCCGCCGCCAGCCGCTCGCTGATGGCTAAATCTTTGAGATAGTATTCCTTCGCGTCGGAGAGGGCGCCCTGTGCTTGGCAGATGTCGCCGAGGCGCTCGTAGCTGATTGACAACGCTCTCTCCTGTCTGCCGTCATACTGCGTCATCATGCGCTCGCAGACCTGTTGGTAGGCAGCAAATGCGGCTTTTGCCGCGGTGAGCTTGCCATGGCTTTGCAGGAGTAATCCTTTGGCGTCGTATGCGCCAGCAAGCGACAGGTCGTCGTCCTCGTTCTTGCCGAAGTGCGGCTCCATGGCGGCGGTGTATTGGTCGTACCATTCGACCGCCTGCTGCCAGTTCCGTGTAACGCCGTCGCCTGTCTTGTGCATCTGCGCCAGACGCAGCAGCGCCTCCGGCGCTTCCCCGCTGAGCGCAGCGGCGGTGATCATCTGCACGCCCTTCTCCGGGTTGCGTTCGCAGTTTTCGCCCGTCAGCCAGCCCAGCCCCTGATAATAAATGGTCCTGGCGGCGCTTGCGCTGCTTTCTTTTTGCGCCATGTGAATCCGCTCCTTCTCGTCTCTGGTGAGCAGGTGCATAGCCAGCGCGCGTTTCAGCCCGTCCTCATATTCGTCCGGCTTGCGCCTGTCGAGCGCGTGTATGTCCCCCAGCACTTCTTCCAGCCGCGCCATGTCGGTTTCCTCCAGAATAATGGGGATGATGGGAATCTTGCGTTCCAACGCGCGGGGAATCTCCTTTTTCATGACATAGCCCGCCGGATCGAAGGCCGCGGGCGTGACCATCAGCACAAATACGTTCATGCGGTCGAGCGCCGCGTCGATCTCGGCGTTGTAATCCTCGCCCGCCGTGAGATTGCGGTCGAACCACACGGCGCAGTCGTTCGCGTCGAGGATGTCCCGCGCCACGTCGTTGCGGTAGACCACATTTTTCTTGCGGTAGCTCAGGAACACCACGCCCAGATCGGCGGCATTGGTCACGTCGCCGCCCCGTGTGCGGTAGGTAAGGGTTGGATTTGCCATTTTTCATTGAACCTCCCTGTGTCGTTGATAAATAAAAAACGGGTAACTATTCAGTGACCCTGAGAAATCCACAATTTCTGCACAAAGTTGAAAAGTGGGAAGGGTCAGAAAAAAATCAGCGAAATGTCAATATACAAGAAG
>CACWOA010000240.1 GCA_902762395.1 uncultured Ruminococcus sp. | reverse complement strand
GGCGGGTGTCACCGCTGGGCGAACGCCCTTCCCTTTGGCGGGTGTCTCCGTCGGAAAAATGCCCCTCCCCTCGGCGGGGGTCACCGCTGGGCGAACGCCCTTCCCTTTGGCGGGTGTCTCCGTCGGGAAAGCGTCCCTCCCCTCGCCGGGTGTCTCCGTCGGGAAAACGCCCCTCCCTTCGGCGGGTGTCTACGTCGGGAAAACGTCCCTCACCTCGCCGGGTGTCTCCGTCGGAAAAATGCCCTTCCCTTTGGCGGGTGTCACCGCTGGGCGAACGCCCTTCCCTTCGCCGGGTATCTCCGTCGGGAAAGCGCTCCTCCCCTCGGCGGGTGTCTCCGTTGGAAAAATGCGTCTGCGGACGGTGGGCGGCAGGACGGGATGGTTCCTGCCTGCCATATAGCTCATGCTGCCGATAGGGTTCATCATGGGCTGTCGGCGAAATATCCGCCTGTCCGCCGTTTCTTTCCGTGATAACGGTTTTATCTGCCCGGTTCTGATTGGCAAATTTCGCCATCTTGTCGAGCGTGTCCACAAAAGGATAGTCGTCATTTCCTGTGGACGGATTTTCATGCTCCAAATCATCTCACCGCCCTGCTATTGAGCAATCGCAACCGATTGTTCGTCTATGATTACCATTGTCTTATTTTCAAAAGAAAATCCGCCGAGAAGGGTTTCAAGGCGGATTTGTATTTTTGGGTTTCAGAATGTCCCGCTGCTATAACAGCGCTCAGTGGTTCTGATCAGAATAGCGAATTTCCACATTTTCATTGTAAGTGCCGTCATTTTCCTTGCCGTGCATCCAACCGGTTGCGCCGCCGCGGATAATGCCGATCACCTTTTTGATCTGGTCGCCTGTGCGGCTGAAAAGCGTTTCGCCGGAACGGTCACTTACGGGCATCTGTCCGTCGTCAGGGTAATATTCGTTTCTGTCGGGAGAAACGGGCGCCGGACTGTAGCCGCTTTCCTCTTCATCAGGGAAAATCGTGGGCGGCTGCCATTCTTCCTCCTCATCGGGGAAAATCGTGGGAGGCGCCGCTTCCTCCTCATCGGGGAAAATCGTGGGAGGCGCCGCTTCCTCCTCCGGGAAGAATGTCGGAGGCGCGTCTTCCTGCCCGGCAAAATCCGACGGAGGCGCAAACGGCACTTCTTCGTCAGACGGCGCCGCCGGGAAGGACGCCTCCGCCTGCTCGTCATCAAAAAAGCGGGAGGGATCAAAGACCGGATCCTCCTGCGGCGCGGCAGAGGAAGCCGCCGCCGCCTCCTCGTCGTCAAAAAACGCCGCGGGATCAAAAGCGCCTTCTTCTTTTTTCACCTCCGGCAGGGGGAAGTCATCGTCAACGCGGTTGAGTTCACGGTCAAACAGTTCGTCCTGCGGGATATAGTGTTCGCCGCCATCGGTAAAGGTCAGCGCCGGTTCAAAGCTTTTCTGCGGCGCGGGTTCATCCTCCTTGGGAGCGGTCTCCACATTGATCTCCTGCCGACCGTTGACGCTCACGCTGAAATCGCCTTGCCGACCGTAGCCCGACGCGTCAAAGCGGCTGTCGGTCGGGGCAGCAGGCGGCGCTGTGGGTTCGGAGACATATTTGCTGCACGCTTCGTCAAGGGATTTTTCCAGCGACTTCATCAGATCGTGGAATTCCTCATCGGACGTCTGCGCGGCATAATTGGACGCATAGGGATTGTCGCGCGTCATGGATTTGGGCAGCCGATAGCCGCCCTTTTTCAGGAATACGGCTGTTTCCTTACTGATGAGAGGCGTCTGCTGCGTCGCTTCTTTTTTCTCGTTGATTTGAGGTGCCGAAGGCACCGGGGCTGCCGAAGGCACCGGGGCTGTCGAAGGCATCGGGGCTGCCGGAGGCGTCGGAGGTGCCGATGTCTGGCGGGTACGGGACGATGCCGGCTTCTGCTGAAGCTGCCGGTCAATATAGGCGGCACTCCGCTGCGCCATCGACGAAATCTGTTTTTTCATATCGTGAATCAGCGCGTCATTGGCAGCCGACGGAGCGCCATATTTTGTCTCATACGCCTGCGCAGCCGTCTTGCGGTCAGCCTCAAATCGCTGGCTGCGGGGCTTTTTGCGGACAGCGACATACCCCTTTTTGGCGCCTGCTCTGATCTCTACCGCTTCGTTTTTCTTCTCTCCCTTGACAACGCAGACCGATACTTTCTTTTTCTTCCAGTTTTTGGGCGAACATCTGAGAACCACATCCACATGTTTGTTGACGCCCTTATGCATAATATGGGTACGGGACATATCATAGCTTCTCGGCACACGCCGCATCATGTGTATATGCTCGACGCCGCTCAGCTGATATCTTCTCAATTCATACCCCTCCTTTTCCATTGTATTCTTTATTATAAATCTTTTTATCGAAAATGTAAATAAAAAGTTAATATTTTTTCGAGGAAAATTCGTTGTGATTTTTTACAAATTTTATGCATATTTTTAGCAATTTATTTAGTTTTGTTGTTTCTGTTCCCGTTTTGCCCTCTTTATTCGCTCCTTCGCCATTTATAGCGGTCATTGACGAAGTTCCACTATATTGGTCATAATCCCCTGCGGACAGATCTCAATCAGCCCGTAGCCTGCCCTGCTGCTGTCCCGCGGATAGGCGAGCGAACCGGGATTCATGACATACAGTCCGTCATGATATTGGTTGTAAGGGACATGGGTATGACCGTAAAGCGCGATCTGCGCTTCGTTTTTGCGCGCTTCGCTCATCAGCACGTTAAGACCGTATTTTACCGCATGCGCATGACCGTGCGTCAGGAAAATTCTGACGCCTTCGGCTTCCACACAGGCACTCAGCGATCCTTTTCGCATTTCATCGCAGTTGCCCCTGACATAGACGATCCTTCTGTCGGGAAAAATGCGATCCATATCCTCAATGTCAAACACGTTATCCCCCAAATGCAGCACAATGTCCGCATCGGAATGCTTTTCGATACATCTTCTCACAAGGTCACGCCGACCGTGACTGTCGGACATCACCAGTATTTTCATAAGTCTCCCCCTCTTCTCTCAAAAAATACGCAACAATCGCGTCATTCATTCATATAATGTCAGCAGAGGCGCGCAATGCTTCGCGCCCTGTATTTTGTGAAATAAAAACAACAAAAAAATTCGGTAAAGGCAGTGATAGCTATGAGGGCCAACCATTCCAACCAGCAAAAAATCAACGACCTGCTCAGCAAAGCGGGCGCAAAGCCCGACGCCGCTGACCGGCTGCAGAAAGTCGCCTCGCTCAATCCCAAGGTGGCGGAGGCACTACGGCATCTGACCGACAGCGACATCGCCAAAATCAACGCGATTCTCAGCGACAAGGACGCGACCAATCAGATACTCGCCACGTCACAGGCGCAGGAACTTATCAAAAAGCTGAAAAGATAATTTAGCTGTTAGCCGTTAGATGTTAGCCGTTAGCTGTTAGCCGTTAGATGTTAGCCGTTAGATGTTAGCCGTTAGCCGTTAGCATGTAGTCAAA
>CACWOA010000239.1 GCA_902762395.1 uncultured Ruminococcus sp. | reverse complement strand
GTTGATGAAGTGATAGCCGATTGTAACAGTGCTGAAGCAAATGAGAATTTAGTGGGGAGTGGGAAGTGGGGAGTGGAGAGAAAAAGAAAAAGAAAAGCATAGCGCAGCGCATAATTAGCGAGCGAATGCGCTTCGCTTTTTCTTACCCCACTAAATTCTCATTTGCCATCGCCTGCGATGAAATGAAAAAACGGCAGGCTGCCGCCTTTTGTCGGGACATCCTGCCGTTTGTTTTTTTTAGATAGGCGGAAGGAACAGCTCTCACCTGCGCTTTTCGATAATCACAGTGCATCTTGCCGCTTGACAGGACGTATCATTCTCAGACCGCCCTGTCCGTATCCATTCCGAATTCCGCATTCCGAATTATTTATTGTACGCTCGTCCTATGTCGGTGCGATAGTGCGCGCCCTTAAAGCTGATCTTGTCAACCGCCTCGTAAGCATTGGCGAGCGCCTCGTCAAGATTGGCGCCTTTCGCCGTCACGCCTAACACGCGTCCGCCGTTGGTCAGAAACGGACCGCCCGCAAATTCCGAACAGACCGTACCCGCGTGGTAAACGGTCGCGCCCTCGACCTGTCCCTTGCGGTCAAGTCCCTCAATAGGCAGACCCTTCTCATACTTGCCGGGATAGCCGCCCGAAGCCATAATGACACAGGCACACGCGCCGTCGTCCCATTCGATGTCAAGGTCGGAGAGCTTTTCGTCGATAATCGCGTTGATAATCTGCGAAAAATCGGTCTTCAAGCGGGGCAGCACCACCTGCGCTTCGGGATCTCCGAAACGGCAGTTGTACTCGATCACCTTCGGACCGTTCGGCGTGAGCATGAGTCCGAAATAGAGACAGCCCTTGAAGGTTCTGCCCTCGGCGTTCATGGCATTTATAGTCGGCAGGAAGATTTTGTCCATGCACTCCTGCGCCACCTCGTCGGTGTAGTAGGGGTTGGGACTGATGGTCCCCATGCCGCCCGTGTTGGGACCGAGGTTGCCGTTGAACACCCGCTTATGATCCATGGAAGACACCATCGGCTTGACGCATTTGCCGTCGGTAAAGGCGAGAACGGACACTTCGGGGCCGGTCAGAAATTCCTCGATGACAATGTTGTTGCCGGAATTGCCGAAAATCTTGTCCTCCATGATGGAGTGAATGGCGTTCTTCGCCTGCTCCAGATTCTCCGCAATGACAACGCCCTTGCCGAGCGCCAGACCGTCGGCTTTGATGACGGCGGGATAGCTGTCGCGGCTCCTGATGTAATCCAGCGCCGCGTGCGGGTCGTCAAACACTTCGTAAGCCGCGCTGGGAATGCCGTATTTCTTCATCAGTTCCTTGGAGAACACCTTGCTGCCCTCGATGATGGCGGCTTTTTTGTCGGGTCCGAACGCGCGGATACCCTTTTCGCGCAGCGCGTCCACCATGCCGAGCACCAGCGGATCATCGGGCGCGACGAATACGCAGTCCACTTTCAATTGTTCCGCCAGCGCGACCACGCCGTCGATGTCGGTCGCGGCGACATGAAACACTTCCGCGTCCTTGGAAATACCGCCGTTGCCGGGGGTGCAGTAAATTTTGTCAACGTCGGGGCTTTCCTTCAGCTTGCGGATAATGGTGTGTTCCCGTCCGCCGCCGCCGACTACCAGATATGTCATTGTTTGTCCTTCTTTCGAAAAAAAGATATTCTTGCCGTGAATTGGTCAAAAGTGTTTCTTTATTGCTGTGGGTAATAGATAGGTTGCGAAGGTGCGGGACAAAGAGCATCTATCCGATTTGCGTTTTCGTAAAATTCTTGGTATTTAGCTAATGGTTCAAAAGAATCAATGCTAATATCAATCCAATAATTATATGAAATAACTTTTCGTCGAGAATCAATACCTTTTGATTTTATATAAGAAAGCACAAGGTTAGTTGCTTGTGAAGTAACCATACATATGTTCATAATCAATTCTTTGACTTTATTGTTTTTATCCATATCGGTAACCTTGGGTTCGAAAATAAAAGAAGTGTGGACAAAAATGTTTGTTTCTTGCGTACAAGACCATAAATAATCTTCTATAGTATTATCAAAGCCAAGTTCTTTCACTTTAATTCCCTTTTGACTAAGAGTATAGTAATTCATGTTCTTATTCAAGATTACGATAATAAATAGGAGGAACGATTGGATCAAGAGCGTAATTATAAGATGAAGTCTTATAGAAATAAAAAATTGTTTCAGCATCGTGTAAAATACAATTATATAATGAGAAAACACAATCCATAATGGCTATCTCATGAGGATCAAAGGGAACGGTGTCAGAAAAATTATTCTCAATACTACTTCGACCAGACACAGCAAAATTATAAGCGTCTGTAATAATACTAAAGAAATGATCTATTTCGTAACAAAACATCGGATTCTTTGTTAAATAAGGAATACTATAATTCATCAAATAATTACCCTCCAATTATATTACTAATCCCCTAACTTTGATCATAGCGCCGCGACACCAAATGTTTTTCTATTCCAGCGCCTGGGAAAAACACTCCGATATGATTCGGTTTTATAGATGTACGTGGTTGTTCAAATGCACCAATTGTAGGGGACGGCGTCCTCGACGTCCCGGCAAAATAACCCCAAATCAATAAACAGGGTAGGGCAAATTCTGTACAACTACGGTATCAAAAATCGCCTGACAAGATTTAATATCAAACCATATCCTGCCGGGACGTCCGGAGACCGTCCCCTACAAATGTTCAATTTGACATCCGATTACATCCATAACATGATTTATTCTTCAGTCTTCAGTTTTCACTAAGCGAACGAATGTGAGCGCCCGCACGACGCGCTTTAGTGATGGAAGAGACGAATTCCCGTAAAGACCATCGTCATGCCGTACTTGTTGCAGGTTTCGATCACGTTGTCGTCGCGGATGGAGCCGCCGGGTTCCGCGATGTACTGCACGCCGCTCCGCTTGGCGCGTTCGATGTTGTCGCCGAAGGGGAAGAAGGCGTCGCTGCCGAGGGACACGCCGCTCATGGTGGCGAGCCATGCCTTTTTCTCCTCCTTGGTGAAGGGTTCCGGCTTCTCGGTGAAGAAGAGTTCCCATGTGCCGTCGCGGAGTACATCGTCGTAGTCGTCGCTGATGTAGACATCAATGGTGTTGTCGCGGTCGGGGCGGCGGATGTCAGGCTTGAAGGGGAGATTCAGCACCTTTTCATTCTGTCTGAGGTACCAGTTGTCCGCCTTGTTGCCGGCGAGACGGGTGCAATGCACGCGGGACTGCTGACCCGCGCCAACGCCGATCGCCTGACCGTCCTTGACATAGCAGACGGAATTGGACTGGGTGTATTTCAGGGTAATAAGCGAGATGATGAGGTCGTGTTTCGCCGTTTCGGGGAGGTCTTTGCACTCGGTGACAATGTTGCTCATCATGGCGTCGTCGATGACCAGCTCGTTGCGTCCCTGCTCGAACGTCACGCCGTAGACCTGCTTGCGCTCGATTTCGGCGGGCTTGTAATTCTCGTCCATTTGAATAATGCAGTAGGTACCCTTGCGCTTGGATTTGAGGATTTCAAGGGCTTCGGGTTCATAGCCGGGCGCGATCACGCCGTCGGACACTTCGCGCTGAATCATCTTGGCGGTGGGAACGTCGCACACATCGGAGAGGGCGATAAAGTCTCCGTAACTGGACATTCTGTCCGCGCCGCGTGACTTGGCATAGGCGCAGGCCAGGGGCGAAAGTTCGAGGGCATCCACAAAGTAAATCTTTTTCAGCACATCGGAAAGAGGCGTGCCGATGGCGGCGCCCGCGGGGCTGACGTGCTTGAAGGAAGCCGCCGCGCAGTAGCCGGTCGCCTTTTTCAGTTCGCTGACGAGCTGCCAACTGTTGAAAGCGTCAAGAAGGTTGATGTAACCCGGCTTGCCGTTGAGCACCTCAATGGGCAGGTCGCTGCCGTCCTCCATGAAAATGCGGGAAGGCTTCTGATTCGGGTTGCAGCCGTATTTCAGCATCATTTCGTTCATTGTATTCAAGCGTCCTTTCGTTTGGTTGCATCATGTTAAAATTTAAAAAAATTCCGGTTGGACAAACGCAAACTTCTTTTGCATGACCAGTTTTAAAAATTCGTCGAAGCTGTCGGCAATCACGTCGAGGCTGTCGGGGTCGTGCAGGAAACGAAGTATCTGCCCCTTTTTGCCGCCCTGCGCGGGGGTGAAGTCGATGAAAAGGCTGGACGAGCCGCCGTTGTTCATGCAGTCGGAGAAGCAGAGCCAGTCGCAGGGCGAGCCGTCCTGACGGATGCGCTCGTCCACAAACAGTCCGTAGGGGTCGTCGCCGCCCTCCGCCTTTTCCTCCCTGTACCAGTAAAACAGGTCGGCAAAATTATCGCCGTAGTTCTGCGCCCTGTCCTCGATCAACTGCTGCGCCGAGTAGAGATAATAGGGATATCGCCCGTCTTCCACATCCGAACCGAAGAAATAAAAGGTCAGTTCTTCGCCCCTGTATTCCCGAAAGTAGGTGCCGTCCGCAAAATCGAGCAGCTCCACCAGCGAGGCAGGTATGTCGGGGTACAGTGTGAGCAGTTTTGCTTTATCCGCCGCGCTCACGCCGTGAACGAGATCGGCAAAATGCTGCCATTCCTTGACGCCGTTTTCGCCCGCGTTCAGATAAGCGTTTTTGAGTCCGTCTACATATTGCTGTGCCACGGTCATGTGCGTTCACAACCTTTCACAATAGCGGGGAGAATCAGACATTCTTGTTGACAATCTTCGTCGCGACCTCGCCGGTTTTGAGATCAATAAAACGGGTAAAGAGCGAAACCTTGTTGTCCCCGTTGAGCGCGTTCCAGACGGTATCGGTGAATTCGTCAAGGCTGTCGGTGTCAATGGTCACCCACGTCGGCTCGCCCTCGTAACTGGGAATGGGGTTGCCGTCGCACTGATAGGTGTGAATGAAGTGACCCTGACCGGCGGGGGTGTTGTTGTAGTCAAAGAAGAACCGCTGCGCGGAATCGGGATTGCCGTTCGCGCTCTTTAAAATAGAAAGCTGATAGTCGCCGTTCTTGTGAACAATGCCGCTGATGCGGGGGGTGAAGTTCGGCGGGTCAGGCTCAAAGGTGCGGGTTCTCAGCGCGTCCTCAAACGTCTTGCCCTGTGCCATATAATCATAGATGGTGTCGGTCTGGTCGCCGTTGGTCACGATGGTGTCGTCGCCCAGCACGCGCACAGGCGCATAAATGATGAGCGAGGGGTCAACCAGCTTGGAGGGGTCAAACGCTTCGGTGCGGATGCCGCCGTCCTGCTCTACAAACACGCGGTTGCGGCTGTTCTCGCTTCTGCCCATGATAAAATAGGCGATGGCGGCGTACTGACCGCTCTTGCTCTTGCCCAGCACGATGCCGCGTCCGGGATAGGTCGTCGCGCCGATTTCCTTGGCGTAATTGATGATTTCCATTTTACAACAACTCCTGTAAAGAATCAAAATGCATTCTATTTGTCAATTTTCACATAGTGATATTTGGTTTTCTCACCGGGTAATTCCACGGCTTGCAAGTACGGAAAACTCCCCAAAACGAACTCACAGAGCGGGTAAACGGAAGATTGTTCAAATGGTTCTCCCGCATGCAGCGGTACAGAAA
>CACWOA010000238.1 GCA_902762395.1 uncultured Ruminococcus sp. | reverse complement strand
TGTCAGCACGATGCGTGAGGTGGGGCAGACGGTGGTGCCGATGAAGGCAGGCATTGCGGCGGTGTTTGTCAATGTGGGGCTGAATTACCTGCTGATTTTGTCCTTTTACGGAGCGAATCTGATTCGGCTGTTTTTGTATAGCAGTGATCCGCAGGAAACCGGGACGGCGCTGCGGTACGGGATGGATTATCTGCGCGTGGCGATGTGGGGACTGGTTCCGTTTGGCATTTCTCAGATTTATGTCAGCACGATGCGTGTCAGCACGATGCGTGAGGTGGGGCAGACGGTGGTGCCGATGAAGGCAGGCATTGCGGCGGTGTTTGTCAATGTGGGGCTGAATTACCTGCTGATTTTCGGCAAGTGCGGTCTGCCCGCGATGGGGGTAAAGGGAGCGGCGCTCGCTACGATCTGCGCGCGATGTGTTGAGGGCGGCGTGGTCATTGTGTGGCTGCACACCCATGGAAAACAATTTCAGTTTGTCAGGGGACTGCTGCGTTCTCTGCGCATACCCCCGCGGTTGTTCGGTCGGATTCTCGTCAAATGTGTGCCGCTGCTGATTAACGAAGGTATGTGGGCGGGCGGCGTGACCATGATGCACCAATGCTATTCCACGCGCGGACTGGATGCGGTGGCAGGCATCAGCATTTGCGCTACGCTGAGCGACGTCTTTATTGTGTTCTTTATCGCGGCGGGTGACGCCATTGCCATTATGGTGGGGCAACTGCTCGGCGCGGATAAAAAGGAGGAGGCAAAAGACGCCGACCGGGTGCTTTGTACCTATTCCGTGCTGGGAAGCGCGGTGCTGGGAGGGGTTATGGCGCTCTTCGCTCCCTTCTTTCCGCTGCTCTACCATACCACAAACCATGTGCGTTCTCTGGCGACAGGTCTGGTTCTGACGGCGGCGCTGATGTTGCCGATACAGGCGTTTACCAATGCCTCTTATTTTACGCTGCGTTCGGGAGGCAATACGCTGGTGACGTTTGTGTTTGACGGACTGTTTATGTGGTGTGTGGCGGTGCCGCTGGCATATGCTGTGACGCGATGGACCTCGCTGTCCATTCTTCCCGTCTATCTTCTCTGTCAGGGAACGGAAATCGTGAAAGCCGTCGTTGGCTTTGTGCTGGTGAAAAAGGGCATTTGGGTCAACAATATGACAAAAACGGATAAAACTTTTGGCGCAAACGGAGAAAATGAAAATTTGCAAAAAAATGCCCGATAAGGCTTGCAATTTCCTCCGAAAAATGGTATAGTGTTCATTGTCACGATACAATCGTACACAGGTGGTGGATAAACCAATGTCTGATGAGTATTATATTATCAGGGCGGACGCATTGCCGGCGGTATTTGTGAAAGTGGCGGAGGCAAAGCGGCTGCTCAGTACCGGCGCGGTTCATTCCGCTTCGGAGGCGGCGCGGCGGGTAGGAATTTCCCGCAGTGCGTATTACAAGTATAAGGATATGATTATGCCCTATGAGGATGTCGGTGAATCGAGGGTGCTGACGATTCAGTCAGTGCTGGAAGATAAGCCGGGCGTGTTGTCCTCGCTGCTCGCCGTCTTTTTTGACGCTGGGGCGAATATCCTCACGGTCAACCAGAATATTCCCGCCAACGGGGCGGCGTATGTCAGCGTTTCGGCGCGGACGGACAAGATGGACATCAGCACCGCCGAACTGCTTGAGCGGCTCAGACGTCTGGACGGCGTGGTCTCGGTGTCCGCGATCGGCGTCAACCATTGACGCTGCAAATGCGCGTTCTGTGCATTTGCGGGGTATTGACATATATCTAACATTATTTCAGAAGGCAGTGATTGTTTATGGTAAAGATTGCAGTAATGGGTCACGGCGTTGTCGGTTCGGGTGTTGTCGAGGTTCTGACGAAGAACCACGAGGGCATCGAACGCCGCGCCAAGGAAGGCATCGAGGTCAAATATATCCTCGACCTGCGCGATTTCCCTGAACTGCCCTACGCGGACCGGTTTGTCAAGGATATCGACGTCATTTTGGGCGACCCCGAAGTCGAGATCGTGGTGGAATGCATGGGCGGCGTGAATCCCGCTTTTGATTTTTGCATGGGAAGCCTCAAGGCTGGCAAGAGCGTGGTGACTTCCAACAAGGAACTGGTGGCGGAAAAGGGACATGAGCTGCTGAAGGTAGCGCAGGAAAACAACCTGAACTTCCTCTTTGAAGCCAGTGTGGGCGGCGGTATTCCGATTATCCGCCCCATCTGCCAGTGCATGGCGGCCAACGAAATTTCCGCCATTGCGGGCATTCTCAACGGCACCACCAATTTCATACTCACAAAGATGATTACCGAGAGTATGCCCTTTGACGACGCGCTCAAGCTCGCGCAGAATTTAGGCTATGCGGAAAAGAATCCCACCGCCGATGTGGACGGTTTCGACGCGTGCCGCAAGATTTGCATCCTTGCTTCGCTCGTTTGCGGCAGGCACATCTATCCCAAGGACGTGTATGTGGAGGGTATCCGCAATATTTCGCTCGAGGATGTTGCCTATGCCGAGAAATTTGGCGCAGCCATCAAGCTGATCGGTCTTTTCAAGGTGCAGGAGGACGGCAGAATCCAGATCAACGTCGCGCCGAGAATGGTGTCGAAAAAATCTCCGCTTGCCGGCGTGAGCGATGTCTTCAATGCCATCTGCGTGGTAGGCGACGCGACCGACGAGGTTATGTTCTACGGCAAAGGCGCCGGCAAGCTGCCCACCGCCAGCGCTGTGGTGGCGGACGTGATCGACTGTGTCAAGCACCGTATCGCTCGCAAATATCTGTATTGGGATGCGGCGCAGGAAGGGCTTGTCGCGGATTATCATGAGGAAGTCTGCTCGATGTATATGCGTCTTTGCGGCAAGAGCAGCGACGAGATTATGACCATTGCCAACGAGCTTTGCAGAGAGTGCATTTATACCGACGGCGTTAATCCTGACGAAATCGCGATTATCACCGATATCGCCACCTATGCCGAGCAGGAGCTGATCGCCAAAAAGTTTATTGCGCGCGGAGTGAATGTCATCAGCGCGATGAGAACATTGTCCATGTAATCCATGTAATGATTCTTATTTTTCCTATTTTTCACATATAAAAGGGTGATTTCGTTTGAAGATCAGAATACCCGCCACCAGTGCCAACATTGGTTCGGGGTTTGACGCGTTGGGCATTGCGCTGACGATGTACAACGAAGTGGAGATCGCTGAGAGCGATCAATGGGAAATCACCTCGCTTGACGACATAGCGGTTCCCACAGGGGAGGACAATCTGATTGTGCAGTCGGCGCTGCGGCTTTACCGCGAATGCGGCAAGCCGATGCCCAAGGGTTTCCGCATTGCGCAGACCAATGTCATTCCCATGGCGCGGGGGTTGGGTTCCAGCTCGGCCTGCGTAGCGGCGGGACTGTTAGGCGCCAATTACCTGTTAGGCAAGCCGCTGGGCAGAGAAGAACTGGTCAATATCGCCTGTGCCATCGAGGGACACCCCGACAACGTGACGCCCGCGCTGCTGGGCGGTCTGACTTCGGCGGCGGTGGAGAACGGCAGGGTTTACGCCGTGACGCTCCATGTAGCGGATAAATTCCGCTTTGCCGCTTTTATTCCCGACTTTGAGCTGAAAACATCGATGGCGCGAAGCATTCTGCCCGTTTCGGTGCCGCGTGAAGATGCGGTCTACAATCTCTCGCGGTCGGCGCTCATGGCGGGTTCGCTCGCCACGGGCAATGTGGAAAATCTGCGCGTGGCGGTGCAGGACAAGCTGCACC
>CACWOA010000237.1 GCA_902762395.1 uncultured Ruminococcus sp. | reverse complement strand
CGACATCTACTGCGCTTCGGCGTCCCAGATGTTCGGCGTGCCGGTGCAGAAGCACGGCGTGAACGGACATCTCCGGCAAAAAGGGAAGATCGCCGAACTCGCCCTTGGCTACGGCGGCTCCGTCGGGGCGTTGAAGGCAATGGGCGCATTGGAAATGGGTCTTGATGAGAGCGAATTGCAGCCGCTGGTGACGGCATGGCGGGAGTCCAATCCCAATATCGTACAGCTGTGGTGGGAGGTTGACCGTTGCGTCAAGAATGCCGTAAAGCATCATATCTACTCCGATTTGCCCGGTCTGAAATTCTCCTGTCGGAGCGGAATGTTGTTCATCACCCTGCCGTCCGGCAGAAAGCTCGCCTACGTCAAGCCGCGCATCGGTGAGAACCGATTCGGCGGCGAGTGCGTCACCTACGAGGGCGTCGGCGGCGTGAAGAAATGGGAGCGTCTGGAAAGCTACGGTCCCAAATTCGTGGAAAACATCGTGCAGGGCATTTCCCGGGATATTCTCTGCTGCGCCATGAAAACGCTGCGGAATTGCCGCATTGTGGCGCACGTCCATGACGAGCTGATCATTGAAGCGGAGGAAGGAATGTCGCTGGAAGAAGTATGCCGGCAAATGGCAAAAACGCCGCCGTGGGCGAAGGGACTGCTGCTCCGGGCGGACGAATTTACATCGGATTTTTACAGAAAGGACTGATCAAAAATGAACAAGTACAATGCGGAAGGCTATGCTGACCCGACCGCCTACGGTGCGCTGTCGGTGATTGAAAAGGAAGAAAAAGCGGCGCGTCCGAAATTCCGGCCGCTCGTCTATATATGCAGCCGCTTCGCCGGAGACGTTCCGGGCAACACCGAAAAAGCGAAGGAATACAGCCGCTTCGCCGTGGACAGCGGCGCGATTCCCGTTGCGCCCCACCTGCTGTTTCCGCAATTCATGGACGAAGGAACCGAGCGCGATCTTGCGCTCTTCATGGGAATGGTGCTTCTCTGCCGCTGCGCCGAAATATGGGTGTTCGGCGAGCATTTTTCCGACGGCATGAAAGCGGAAATCGACAAGGCGGTCAAAAGAAGAATGACGGTGCGCTATTTCACCGATAATTGCGAGGAGGTAACGGCGTGAACAAAACATTCCACCTGCAGATATGGGCGGCGAAGTGCTGCGGCAGCGAGAAAAACTGCCTTTATCCCGACGCCGCTACCGTGACGGATACCGAAACGCTCAAAAAAGTGATTGCCAATGACCACACTTTCATCTGCTTCAAGGATAATTACCGCAGCGGATTGAATTTCCGCTACACCGACACACTTGTGACAGACTGTGATAACACCCACTCGGAAGACCCCGCCGACTGGATATCAAAGGAAGATATTATCCGCGCGTTCCCCGAAGTGGAAATGCTGATCTATACCAGCCGCAATCACATGAAGCCGAAGGACGGAAAAGCGCCGAGACCGAAATTCCACATCATCTTCTTTATCGAGAGATGCACCGACCCGAAGGAATACAAGCGTCTGCTGGGACGTGTGCAGGAGCTGTTTCCGTACTTTGACGCCAACGCACAGGATGCGGGAAGGTTCTTTTTCGGCAATCCCGGCGCCGACGTCTGGTATCAGCCGGGCGTCCTCAATCTCTCCATGTTTCTCGATGAGGATTCCTTCGCCGGAATGGACAGCGAAATCCGCGAGGGCAGCCGGAACGCCACTATGTTCAGATGCGCGCTGCGTTCCCTGAAACGCTATGGCAACACAGAGGATTCCCGCGCCTATTTCCGCAAGATGGCGGAGAGATGCCGTCCTCCGCTGGAGGAAGAAGAACTTGGCTCGATCTGGCGCAGCGCCAATAAATACTACCGGAAAATCGCCGACCAGCCCGGATATGTTCCGCCGGCGCTTTACAATGCGGAGAATCCGGAATCGTGGGACGCGCCGATTCCGCTGAGCAAATGCAGAACAGCGGCCTTCCCGATAGACGCCCTGCCGAAGGACATCGCCGATTACGCCGAAGCGGTGGCGGAAAGCACCCAGACGCCGATCGATATGGCGGGCGTCATTGCGCTATCCATGCTGTCGGTATGCCTGCAGGGAAAGTACCGCGTTCAGGGAAAAGCCGACTGGTCAGAGCCGCTCAACACCTATGTGCTTGCCATAGCGCCGCCTTCCGAACGAAAGTCCGCCGTGCAGCACCTTATGCTGAAACCCGTCAATGAATATGAGGTAAATTACAACCGGCAGAACGCCGGGCGTTTCGAGAGCAGCAAGATGCAGAAGCGCGTGCTGGAGCGCAGGCAGAAAGCCCTTGAGGAACAGGTGGCAAAGGGAAAGGCAAGTCCGGAGGAGATGGAGCGGATCGCGCAGGAAGTGGCGGATTTCCGGGAGGAACAGCCGCTGCAGCTGTATGTCGACGACGTCACCACGGAAAAGCTGGTATCGGTCATTTCCGCCAATCAAGGCAGAGCGGCGCTGATTTCCAGCGAAGGCGGTATCTTTGACACCCTCGCCGGCATATACACCAAGAACGTCAACATTGACGTCATGCTGAAAGGCTATTCGGGCGATCCCATCCGCGTCGACCGCGTCGGAAGAGAGAGCGAGAGCATTATGAACCCGGCATTGACGATCCTGCTGATGGCGCAGCCGCGCGTGATATCGGATGTTCTCAGCAACGCCACCTTCAGGGGCAGAGGTCTGACCGCGCGGTTTCTCTACTGTATGCCTGATTCCTTTGTGGGCAGCCGGAAACATAAGAGCAATCCCATTCCTGACGAGGCCTACCGCCGCTATGAGCTTCTTCTGACCAACCTTCTGGATGACGAATACCCTGACAAGCCGGATACCATTACACTCTCCGGGGAGGCTGACAGTCTGCTGACCGCCTTTGCGGAGGAAGTGGAGCCGAAGCTGATAAAGGAATACGCCGAGCTTGCCGACTGGGCGGGAAAGCTGGTGGGCAACACGCTGCGAATAGCGGGGCTGCTTTGCCGTGCGGAAATGTATATCGGGCATGATTTCCTTGAACCCCCGCCGCCGCTCGTTGTACAGGGCAGTACGATGGAGAAAGCCATCTCGCTGGGCAGGTATTTTCTCAGCCATGCGCAGGCGGCATTTTCCGCACTGCCGGAGGACGCCATGACCGCCAACGCCGGAAAAATCCTGAAAATGATCGCGGAGCGCGGGCTGAAAGAATTCGACAGGCGTACAGCGATGCGATTCTGCCGCACATTCAAAACCGTGGCGGAGATTCAACCCGTTCTGGACTTCCTGGAGGATTACGGATATATCGCGGCGCAGCCTTCCAAGGCAAGCGGATCAGGGGGCATAAATACGTTATTTCCGGGTTTTGTCCTTTTTGTCCGAAAACATAAGAAAGGCAAAATTTAATATCTTCTTTATTTATATTTCAATAAGTACAGAATTTATAAGTAAAGGGACAATTGTGACAAAAGGACAAAACTCCCGGAAGACCCATAAATCGGAGGTTTTTAATGAACACATATCATGTTGACACAAGGGACAAAACGGACAAAAGATATCTGGCACGCTGCCTGTCACAGTTAAAATCATGGGGAGCGCCTACGGACGGCTGGTATTGCACGGAAGTAATTGATGTCCGTGAGGATGATCCGGAAGCTCCTCTTTCGGAATGTGAGCTTTGCGGCTGCAAGGACGTAAGGTATGAACATATTATGCAGCACGACTATTATTTCGAGCCGGTCACCGTCGGGTGTATCTGCGCCGGCATAATGGAAGGCAGCATATTGAGAGCCAGGAAACGGGAAAGAATGTTACGCAACCGTTCACGGCGAAGAAAGAATTTTATTAAACGCCGCTGGGTCCGGTCGGACAGAAATATCTGCTACAGGCGTTACAGAAATCAAGATATTTACATTTTTGAGGGTACTCGCAATTATACTGTCAAGGTCGGGTGGTATGGCACATCGACGTACAAAGGCAGACCTATCAACAATTTCCTGTCGGCAGTCTATGCGGCATTTGACCTTGCCGACCCGAAGGGGGAGATACTGTGAGCGGAAGAATCATTACCGATGTTTTGTCCTTTTGTCACCGTTTCGTCACAGCCTTAAATGACAAAAGTTGAAGCCATCAGGGGGCATAAATACGTTATTTCCGGGTTTTGTCCTTTTTGTCCGAAAACATAAGAAAGGCAAAATTTAATATCTTCTTTATTTATATTTCAATAAG
>CACWOA010000236.1 GCA_902762395.1 uncultured Ruminococcus sp. | reverse complement strand
CGCACCCATTTCCAGCTCTCTGGAATCTCGAAGGGGATCTCGTCCTCTGTGATCTCCGGCAAGGGCTTTTCCTTTTTGATTTTGCCGGATTGGATAAGCGCCTGTTTTTCTGCCTGAATCTGCCGGAACAAATCCTCGCCTGTGCCTTCTTCGGGGAGTTGGGGAACGAGCTTGCCCTGAATGGCAAGCTGTAAGACGGATTTCTGCATATCGACGGGGAATCGGCTGTTGAGAATTTCCAATCGCTGCCACGCCTGTTCATAGCGATCAACCAACGGCAGCAGCTCTTCGATTTTTGCGACAATGCGCTTTTGTTCGGCAAGCGGAGGCAATGCAACAATTAGTTGTTTTAGAATATCTGGTTTTAATTCAGTTTGATTAGTTGAACCTTCACCAAGAGACTCTAAAAATGGTTGACAAGATTTCAAATAATAAAAAATGTAATCTGTATATAATATAGGAGAAACACGAATTACAGTAACATGAGAATCCGGCACAATAGGCAACCTTTTTGGATTATCAACATCATGGAATATTCCTACTCTACCAAGTGTACCATTACCAGTTGAATTAATTATGATGTCTCCGTCCTGCATAAATTCATCATCAGGATATTTTTCTTTCTGAGTTTCATCTAAGTAACGTGCTAAACTCATATCAATATTGCATGTTTTTGCATTACACTTTTGTGCAAAGACAAGAATACCACTTTTTACCGCATAAATTGGAGATTTACCGCGTTTGATGGTTTTAATAACCAAATCATTCAACCGAACTAACAACCAGCTCTCCGGTATATCAAACGGAACCTCGTCCTCTGCAATCTCAGGCAGAGGCTTCTCCTTTTTGATTTTGCCGGCTTTGATGAGGGCTTGCTTCTCCTGCTGAATCTGTATATATAAATCATCGGCTGTGCCTTCTTCCGGACGCTGCTCCACCAGCCTGCCCTGAATGGCTAACTGCAAAATACTGCTTCTCAGTTCCTGCGGCGTCATTGGGAAACACCTCCGAGCTTGGCGGTGATTTCCTCCAATACGCGGTCAATCTCCGCGTTCAGGCTGGCGCGTTCTTCCTGATACCGCTGCATCAGGTCCATCGGGTCGAGGATTTCCTCTTCCTCATGCGGGAATCGGCGGCGGGGATCAGTATATCCGAGCCGTCCGTTTCCTCTTCCTCATGCGTGAATCCGCACTGATCGAGATTGTAGCCGAGTTCCTCCGTCAACTGCGCGACGGTGTATTTTTTGGACTTGCTGAAACCGTCCACCGTAAGCTCCCGACGGTCGTTCCACCACGCCCGGACAGGGTCGAAATGCTCCGATTTCATCGGCTTGGTTTTGGAGAAATGCTTGTATCCCTCCGGTCCGCGCTGAAGAACAGGATATTGGTTGTAATGCTGGTATAAGGCGCGAAGACGCTGCCCGGCAGCCGGATAACGGTGTGCAGGTTGAACTCTTTGAGCAGTTTCTTCTTGATGGCGATTTTGGCGTTGTCCGTGCCGAACAGGAATCCGTCCGGCAATATAACCGCCGCGCGTCCGTTCTTTTTCAGACGGTACATGATGACGGACATAAACAGATCCGCCGTTTCCGAGCTGGCAAGGTCTGACGGAAAATGGCTCTTTACGTCCGCCTTTTCGCTGCCGCCGTAGGGAGGATTCATCAGAATCACGTCGAATTTGTCCTTCTCAGTGTAGTCCAGCACATCTTTCATCAGGGAATTGTCGTGATAAATCTGCGGCACGTCCATGCCATGCAGCAGCATATTCGTGATGCACAGCATATAGGGGAATTGCTTTTTCTCTATGCCATAGATAGAATGATCATATTCCCGCTGATCGTCGGTGTTCTGAATCTGAGGGGCAAGCGTTTTCAGCCAAGAAGTGATAAATCCCCCTGTACCGCAGGCAAAATCCGCCATTCTCTCCCCTATTTCCGGCTTTATCATTTCCGCCATAAATTCCGTCACGGCACGCGGCGTATAGAATTCGCCCGATGAACCCGCGCTTTGCAGCTCGCGCAGGATGGATTCATAGATTTCGCCAAAAGCGTGAACCTCCTGCGTGTCAGACAAATCAAGCTCGTCAATGATATTGACAACCTGACGGAGCAGAACACCGTCCTTCATATAGTTGTTAGCGTCCTCAAAGGTGGTCTTTACGATTGATTTTTTGATGGGCATATCCGGCGTGACGGTCAGATTTTTCAGCGTCGGAAAGAGCGTGTTGTTGACGAAATTCAGCAGCGTGTCGCCCGTCATGGATTGACCGGACGAGTCGGCAACCGCCCAATTGCGCCAGCGGCATTCTTCCGGAATAACGGAAGTATATTCATCATCGTCAAATTCCCAGTCCTGTTCCTTCGCGTCATAGACCTTCAAAAAAAGCATCCACGCAATTTGCTCAATGCGTTGCGCGTCGCCGTTGATACCCGCGTCGTTCCGCATAATGTCACGGATTCGTTTTACAAATGTGGACAGATTGCCCATGCTGTTTAAACCACCTTATACAATTCTTCTTCCAGTTCCTTCACCGCTTGCAGATAGCCTTCCTTACCGCCGAAATATCCGGCGATTTTCGCGGGCTTCCCGTATCTGGCAAACGGGTCGAGTTTCAGCACGTCGGTTGTTTCGATTTCGCTGATACCCATATTCATGTATTTGTCGAGCAACGCCTCGATGACTTCACGCGCTACGCCGCTGTATTTGCTCAGAAAATCGCGCTTCTTGACATGATTCGCTCGTTCCCTGCGCGTCAGGGGCTTCTGGTCATACGCCAAGTGACAGATGAAGTCAAAATCGTCCACTTCTTCCATGCCCTGTTCCCGTTTGAGCAATTCCAGATCAATGCCTCGTTCTCGTAATTGCGCCTGAATTTCTTCCTTCTTCCTCAGCGAATTCCAGTGGGATATAAAACTGTCGAGCGAGGCGTATTGCCCGATGATATTGGTCTTGGTGTAGTCCACAATGCTCTCCTGACGGAGCAGCTTTCCGTTGGAATCATAGACCGAAACGGATTTCCCGATGATCTCCACAGGACAGCCTTCCGCGTCCACATAGTATTTCTGGCGCGGTTCGGGCGGAAACGCGGAATCAATCGGAGGCTCGTCAATTGGCGGGTCGTCGTCCTTTTTCGGCGGACGGTCGGGATCGTAATCCTCGTCCTGCTGGATAGGTCCGTCCCAATCGGGATCGGCAAAGAGCCGCGTGACGTTGCGGAAATCCATGACGGTGAAGGACAATTTGCCTTCCGCCTCTCGGATACGGGTACCGCGTCCGATGGTCTGTTTGAATTCCGTCATAGAGCCGATCATTTTATCGAGGACAATGAGCTTGACCATCTTGCTGTCCGTTCCGGTGGAAAGCAGCTTGGAAGTCGTGGCGATGACGGGATATTCGGACGAAACCGAGATAAAATAATCCAGCTTGCTCTTGCCGTAAACGTCGCTCCCTGTGATACGCACCACATAATCGGGATTTTCCTGCACCATGTCCTGATTCTGATTGACAAGGGCAATTCTCATGCGCTCGGCGTGTTCCTCGGTGGTGCAGAATACGATGGTCTTCTGCATACGTCCGGTGCTTTTGAGATATTTGGTGATCTCCGCGGCGACCTCGTCCGTGCGATCCTGTAGGAAGAGCGTGTAATCAAAATCGCTGTTGGTGTAAATGCGGTCTTCAATTTCCTTCCCATAAATATCGCGCTGACCCTTGCAAGGCCGCCAGCCTTCCCCGATATTTGTGCGGATATTGATGACCTTGTAGGGCGCGAGAAATCCGTCCTCGATTCCTTCGCAAAGGGAATAGGTGTAAACCGGTTCACCGAAGTAGTCGATATTGGACACATACTTTGTTTCTTTTGGCGTTGCGGTCATGCCGATCTGCGTCGCGGAGGAAAAATAATCCAGAATTTTGCGCCAACTGCTGTCCTTCTTGGCGGAACCGCGATGACACTCGTCTACAATAATCAGGTCGAAGAAATCCGGTCGGAAGAGCCTTGACAGCTTGCTCACAGCCTCGTCGTCTTCCTCATCATCCTCACGGTCGGCGAGTTGCTGATAGAGCGAAAAATACACTTCATAGGACGTGACCGTCGTAGGGTCGTCCTTTGCGAAATTCACCTTATGAATAGTCTTGGCAAGCGGCGCAAAGTCCTGACCGATGGATTGATCGACAAGGTTATTCCGATCGGCAAGATAGAGAATCTTCCGCTTCATGCCGCTTTTGATGAGCCGATAAACGATCTGGAAGGCGGTGTAGGTCTTGCCTGTTCCCGTCGCCATGACGAGCAACAGACGTTCCTGTCCCCGTGCAATCGCATCCAATGTGCGATTGACCGCATTGCGCTGGTAATAGCGCGGAGGATAGGTATTCTGACTGGAATAATAGGGCTGCCGCCTGATTTTCAATTCGCTCTCGCTCAATCCCTGCCCCTTGTTCGCGCCGGCTTTGTACCGGGAAATCAATTCATCGGGCGAGGGAAAATCATCCAGCGCGATCTCACGTTCCGCGCCGGTGAGAAAATCATGCTCGTAAAATGCGTCGCCATTGGAACTGTAGGCAAACGGAATATCCATCATCTGCGCGTAGGTCATGGCTTGCTGCAAGCCATGGGACACGGTAAACGTATTCTTTTTGGCTTCCACAATGGCAATCGGGTTGTTGTCGCTCGCGTAGAGAATATAGTCCGCCTTTTTGGGCTTCTCCCTGAAAATGAAATTGCCTTTGAGATTGATTCTGCCGTCGGTGATTTTGGTTTCCATCGTAATGCGGCTGCGTTCCCACTTGGCAGTAATTGCCGGCGTAATGAATTGCAGCTTGATGTCCTCCTCGGACATTTCCTTCTTATCAGGCACGCTTCTTCCTCCCCTCGTACAGAAAAATATATTTTTTGTAT
>CACWOA010000235.1 GCA_902762395.1 uncultured Ruminococcus sp. | reverse complement strand
CGACGCTGATGTCGAGCGGCTCTCCGTCCTGAATGGTCTTTTTGAGTGCCTTATAGGTCGACTTGGGAAGCCTTTCCTGCATCTTCTGATCGTTAAACACCATGGAGCCGAACATTTCGGGTACCTTTGACATAAAAAACTCTCCTAACTGAATTTTTTTGTAAGTCCAAAACAGGCGCCGCAGGGGCATTCCCTACAGCGCCTTTGCCGTATATCAATGTCAGTATATTCTCAAATCCGTCTTTTGTCAAGGCTTTTTGCCGCTTGCAATTGAAGTCTGTTGATGATAGAATAGAATCAGAAAAACACAAGGGGAAATTTTATGAATAACGCAAACAGCACAAAGCAGAACCGCTGTCCCGTCTACAAAAAGTGCGGCGGCTGTCAGCTCGACACCGCCTATCCCGACCAGCTGCGCTTCAAGCAGGGCAAGACCGAGCGTCTGCTGCGGCGCTTCGGCAGGGTCGAGCCGATCATCGGCATGGAAAATCCCTCCCACTACCGCAACAAGGTGCAGGCGGCGTTCTACACCAACCGCAGCGGAAGGATCATCTCGGGCGTCTATCAGTCGGGCACCCACCATGTGGTGGGCATCGACTCCTGCAATATCGAGGACGAGGCTGCCGACGAGATCATCGTCGGCGTCAGACGGCTGCTGCCCTCCTTCCGGCTGACGACCTACAACGAGGACACCCGCAAGGGGTTTCTGCGCCATGTGCTGGTGCGCCGCGGCTTTCAGACGAACGAGATCATGCTGGTGCTCGTCACGGGCACGCCGGTGTTCCCCTCCAAAAACAACTTTGTCAGGGCGGTACGGGAACAGTTCCCCGCCATCACCACCATCGTGCAGAACGTCAACAGCCTCAGCACCAATCTCGTGCTCGGGGAAAGGCAGACCGTGCTCTTCGGCAAGGGATATATCGAGGATATTCTGTGCGGCTGCCGCTTCCGCATCTCTCCCAAGAGTTTTTACCAGATCAATCCCGTCCAGACCGAGGTGCTGTACGGAAAGGCGATGGAATTCGCCCATTTAAAGGGAAACGAAACCGTGCTCGACGCCTACTGCGGCATCGGCACCATCGGCATCGTCGCGGCGAAGCGGGGCGCGGGAACGGTCGTCGGTGTGGAGCTCAACGGCGACGCGGTGCGCGACGCGATCACCAACGCAAAGGCGAACGGTCTGAAAAACATCCGCTTTTACAAGGGCGACGCGGGGGAGTTCATGGAGGCGTGCGCGGAAGAGGGAGAGAAATGCGACGTGGTGTTCATGGATCCGCCGCGGGCGGGCAGCAGCGAGCAGTTTTTGCGCTCCCTGATAAAAATGGCGCCCGAAAGAGTCGTCTACGTCTCGTGCAATCCCGAAACCCTCGCGCGCGATCTGGACTTCCTGACGAAGCACAGCGGCTACAGGGTGAAAAAGATACAACCCGTCGATATGTTCCCCCACACGGCGCACATCGAGTGCGTCGTCCTGCTGACACGGGACAGTTTGTAGCTATCAAATGAACATCAATCTCACACAGGAGGCACTTCCATGATCAGACGGTATACTTTTTTCGCCGAAGGGCAGAAAACGCTGGAATTTGATGATTCAAAATCCATAAGGGAACTGATCAAATATGCATTTAGTGTGTTTGGGTATTACGAACCTGCCGGTATGGAGCTTGTTACATTATTTCAATGCCATCATTCACATTCAAACGAAGGATGGTTTACAACGGATACAACTCATATTTGTTCTGAGGAGATCGAGAACTGTGATGAGTTGTGCTTTGCCTATCAGATGCCCGGTGTTTTTTACTTTGCTGAAGGCGGGTGGGGACATCATATGACAGAACTCGGAAATCACCCGACGATTCCGAATCCTGTTGCGTTAAAAATTCGTTTTGAAGATTTTGATAATACAGTTGTTATCAATGGTAAGTATCGCTTTTCTGACATTATCAGGTTTTTAACTGACACCGGTTATGTTGCGGATTGTCACGGAGTGCTTGTAAATCCAGTCGGAATCTCAGATGCGCCGTACTTTATTCCTCTTGACGACAACCTACTACACCTCGATCTCAAAGCTTTTTCAGAGAGAATCAAAATACTGAATGGGCGGTATTATCCGAACCACGGCTTCATTTACCACGAGGTATTTGAAATATGTTGATATCGGCTGATGAAAGGAGTAACCTATGGTAACCGTAAACATTTTAAATACAAACGGTAAGGACGTTCGTTTTTCCGCATCCTTTGGGATCTGGACGCAAAGCATAGACCGGGATGCTCTCACGAAAGAATTGCAAAAGAACGGACTGTCAGAGGACGAAGTCATCTACCTGAGAATGGAAGCTGACGAGATAAACATTGCCTGGGGATCTCAATTTGCCTCTTTCCCTAATTTGAAGTCAGTAGAATTCATCGCGCATAATACTATTCGTTTGAATTGCTATAATTTTAAGGGCTCGGCAATACGCACGGTCAAACTGAGCGCAAAGGAACTGTGTTTTAACGACGGCGCGTTTTGCGATTCGGAAGCATTGGAATCCGTTATCTGCTGCGGTAATATTTCAGACGGGCAGCACGGAGGCTTAACAGAGATGCTTTTCGGGAATTGCCCGCATTTGAGAGCTGTTTTCGGTACATACAGAGGAACAAAGGTGATGCCGTGTGTATTCACGAACTGTCCCTCGTTAGAAAAACCGCTCGACCTGTATGTGAAAAACTTGGGGTACCGCACATTTATGGATTGTACCGGTCTTAAGCATATTCATTTGCATAATGGACTGATCGAGCTTGGATACTCGGCTTTCAAAAATTGCAGTTCTCTGGAAGACATTTATATTCCCGATACTGTGACTTTTTTAGGAACGGAATCATTTGCCGGATGTAAAAGGCTAAAAAGCATTCATTTGCCCAAAAGCCTTTCCGGTATACCTTCAGGGACATTTGCAGATTGTTCAGAATTGGTCAAGGTGTTCCTCTCAGATGAAATCACTGAAATAGGAACCGAAGCTTTTAAAGGATGTTCCTCGCTGCACCGGCCCTGGTTTCCCGAGAAGCTGGAAGCTATCGGAGCAAGAGCGTTTCAAGGTTGTTCTTCCTTGGAAAGGGTTTTCCTGCCTGATAACATTTCAGAGATCGGAGAAGACGCGTTCTCGGATTGCGGCAAGCTGATCATCCAGGGTAATTCGGGAACCTATGCCGAGCGATACGCAAAAGAGAACCATCTTGTCTTCGTCGCGAAATAAAAGAAGAAAACAAAGCAGTCCTGCCCCGCAGTACGATCTGATGCTCCGCCTGAAGCACAGCGCAAACTCAACAACCTGTTTGATGAGTTCATAGAGTATTTCGGATTGCCTCAAGGACTTTTTGAGGCAATAGCAATGGGTCGGCAGTTTCGCTGACTGAAGCTGTCCCGAGCGCGTCATCCTGCTGACCCGGGGCGAAAGGAAGTGATGACGGTGGAAATATCCGATAAAAGAATCGACGCCGGCAAGGCGTTCGACTGGGGCAGAACCTCACGGGAAGACGCCAGATACAGAGATATCTACCCCGAAGAATTTTACCGCAGGATCGTGGACAGAGGACTCTGCGTGAAGGGACAGCGC
>CACWOA010000234.1 GCA_902762395.1 uncultured Ruminococcus sp. | reverse complement strand
CCTGGGAAAAAGACGCTGCGCTAAGAGAATAGAGAATAGTGAATAAATAATAAATAATAGTGAAGGAAGCCCTGCGGGCTTGGAATAAAGAAATGTGGTACTGCATCACTAACCACTAACCACTAACCACTGACCACTAACCGCTAACCACTGACCACTAACCACTAACCACTGACCACTAACCACTAACCACTAAGAAAGGGGTTATTTATGGGACAAAAGGCGATTACCATTTACACGCCGAGCGGAAGCACGGCGCATATTGCCGCCGAGGATGATGCCTTCATCCACCGCGCCTTATTGGGCGGCGTGAGCGGCATTCTGGGCGGGCTGACCTGCGTCAAGGTTGACGACAACACGGTGCGGCTTTCCGGCGGGGGCGCGAGCAACCGGGGGTATATTCTGTGGATCCCCGACGGCACGACGCTGGAACTGACGATTGACAGCGGAAACGCGGGACTCAATCGCGTTGATGTGGTGGCGTCGGAATTTGTGCGCGGCGGCGGGGAAACCGCTGACACGCACGCGATCAAAATCATCAAGGGAACGGCGGTGGCGGGAACGCCTGCCGCGCCCGCTATGGCGGCGTCAAGCCTGCTCAACGCGGGAAACGTCAACCGCGTGGCGCTCTATTATGTGACGCTGAGCGGCACCGAAATCACCGGCATTTCCCGGGTGGGGCAGCATTTGCCGACCTCCTCGGACGGCGCGCCCCATATCTATGTGCAGCAGTCGCAGCCGTCCGCCCCCTCCACGGGCGACCTGTGGCTCTGGTGATTTTTTCAATGCGTAATGCTTAATGCGTAATTCGTAATTTGTGTAGACACAGCCGCGTTCGCTGATTGCTCACGCATTACGGTTTACAACCATTGCGCATTACAAATTACGAATTAGATTTGTGGGGGTGTTTTGGGTTTGAGCATAAAACGATTTACGGGGGCGGCGTTTGCGGATGTGACGGTGCGCAAGCGGTGGGACGGCTCCGGCTGGGTGAATCTGGCATTCGGGCGGCGGTGGAACGGAAGCGCATGGGCGGATTTGTGGAGTGATTCCGATTCCGGCGGCGGTTCGGGCGGTTCGGGCAGTGCGTCCGGCACGCTGGTGAGCAAGGTTTCTTCCACCGTGGCGCGTCCGACGGTCAACTACGCCGCGACCTATGCCGCGTCCCGCTCCGGCACGGCGCTGACGATGAATCTGACACTCGCGGCGTGGCTGAATTCCTCCGCTTCGTCGCTCGGCTCCGGCGTGAAGCTGACGGTGTACGCCCGCGTCAGGGGGAGCGCCGCGTGGTCGACGGCGGTGATCAAATCCGCTTCGGCGGTATGGCGCGGCGTGACACGGCACAGCGTGAGTCTGAATCTGTCGGGGACGGTGAGCGGCACGGCGGCAACGGTGGAATTTTATGTGACGCGCTCCGGCTCGACCTACGGCGGCAGCGCCGGAACGCTCGGCAGCGCGTCAAAACCGAAGAGCTATACTTTCAACATCAATTGAGGTGATGAAAAAATATGCAGGATTATATCGAAAGAAACATTGACATCAACGTGAAGATCGACAAAATCACGGTCAAGCAGTTCGACAATGACAGCCGTTATCTGCATGTGACCATCCGGGACGACGATCTGCCGGACAGCGACGACAAGGCGTTCGACCTGACGGGATGCACGGCGGCGCTGTACATCCAGCCCGCCGGGGACGAAAGCGGCGCGAATGTGGCGTTTGTGGCGGGCGAGGTCGCGGATGAGGAAGCGGGTATCGTGACCTTTCTGTTGCCCGGCGGCGTGACGCAGGTCGTGGGGGACTACGAATGCGAAATCTGGATTTATGAGGGAAATACCACAAACCGCCCGATCATCTCCGGCAAGACCTTCCTGATGACGGTGGAGAAGTCCATCCGCAACACGTCCGCGATCATGGCAAGTCCCCGGTTTTCCGCGCTGGATGCCGCGATGTCCGAAATCGCGTCGGTGCGCAGCGAGGTAAATGAACTGGTTGCCTCCCCCGGCGGTTCGGGCGGCGACGCGGGAACGGAAGTGCGGAACATCCGCATCGGCTGGGACGGCTACTCCTACGTGCGGAAGCAGCTTCGGGCGCTGTACGACCAACTGAATGAGACGGTCATTGTCGGGAAGAACGTCTTCAACCCGGAGACGGTGCTGCTCAATTACACGCTCGACACGACCGACGGGACATTGGTGTCGGCGGAAGGCGCGATGGTATCCGACAAGATATGGAGACATGGCGCGGCATATGCCATTTTCTCCTATCTTGACAGCAACGGATCACATATGCCGTACCCGTTTGTCATGGTGCAGTATCGCGCGGATGACAGCTTTATTACCTTTTCTGATACGACGGGCAACGGCTACGACGCGGGCGGCGCGGTCGCGCTTGACGGCGAATGCGCTTACATCCGGTTCTGCACGGCAGCGGGGTCGTCCTTCACCGCCGCCAAAGAGCGGATCATGGTGGAGCTGTCAAACGGCAACACGATGTCGCAGGCTTTTGAACCCTATCATAGGTACCTGAATCCGCAGATTTCCGTGAAGGAAGGGCTGGCGGACGAGCTGGCGACGCTCGACGAACTCGACGGACATTTTGAGGCGGGCAGGAATGTCTTCAACCCCGGCACGGTACTGCTGAATACCTCCCTTGACACGACCACCGGGGCGTTTGACGACACGCGTGAAGACGCGGCGGGTGCGATGGTGTCCGACAAGATATGGAGACACGGCGCGGCGAAGGTGATCACGTCGTATGTATCGACGCAGGGCGTGCAGATGCTGCGGAATTTCCGTATCTTCCAGTACCGGGCGGATGATGTGTTTATCACCGTCGACACGGCTTCCATCGTGACGCCCAATCCTCGCTGCGCATACATCCGGATCTATGCTTCCTCCGCGTTTGTGCCGCATCGCGACCGCATTATGGTGGAGCTGGCGGACGGAAACGCGGCGAACTGCTCGGACTTTGTGCCGTATGCCCTGCACGGGCTGGCGGCCGACGTTTCGGTCAGGAAGGGACTGCGGGAGGAGTTGAAACAAGTGGAAAACACGGGAAAGAAATTCATTCCCGGGAAGAATGTCTTCGACCCGGCGGCGGCGTTGATCGGGTACACGCTCAACACGACCACCGGGGCGCTGGAAGCATCGGCCGGTGCGATGGTGTCCGACCGCATCGAAACGGGCGGTGCGGGGTATGCGGTATTCTCCTATCTGGCAAGCAGCAGCGGGGCGCAGGGATTTCAGAATTTTCCTGTTTTTCAGTATGACGCGGACGGCAGGTTTCTCTCGGTGACGACGGGCAGCAAGGTGGCGCTGCGTGAAGACTGCGCCTGCATCCGCTTCTCCGCGTCCGCGACCTTTGCCGCGAAGAAGTATCAGATCATGGCGGAGCTGACCGATACCATCCCCGAAAATCCTTCTCCGTTTGAACGCTACCGCACGCGGCTGGCGGGGGATGTGGTGACGATGCTGCCGGTTTTCGCGATTACGTCCCGCCTGATTCTGTCGCCTGCTACGGTTAAAATCAAGCTGCTTGGCGACAGCATCACCTTCGGCAAGAGCAGCACGGGCAGTGACGAAAACGGCGAGGGCTTTCTGACCTACGAGCGGACGGTGAACGGCGTGACGGAGACCGTGACGCGCCGGCGCAGTGCCGGGACGCATTCGTGGGCAGCGAGGCTGAAAGCGCGCATCGAGGCGGGGTACAACGCCACCGTGACCAACAACGCGGTCAGCGGCTGGCGCACCGATGAAGTGCTGCATTACTGGAACCAGTTGATTGACGGCACGGAGGATATCGTGGTCGTGATGCTCGGCACCAACAACCGCACGAAGGAAAACGGGCAGTGGCTGCTTTACAACGATTTGCAGACCATCAAGGACACCGTTGAAGCCAACGGCGGCGAGGTGATCTTTATGTCGGCGCCTCCGGCGGGTACGGACAACGAGAACCGTGAGGACGATGGAAGAAACGGCGCTATGCAATTCCACATGAACGATGTGGACGACATCATTGCGAAATTCGCCGCCGACAACCACCGTGAATACATCAGCCTTTACAAGAGGACGCTGCGCTACATGGAGGACACCGGGACGCCTATCACCGACCTGCTGGCGAATGAGGCGCACCCGAACTATCACCTGCATCCGAACGACCGGCTGCACAAGCTGATGTATCAATGGGTGATGGACGGACTCGGTCTGAACCGGGAAGCCGGATGCTGGGAGGAGGAATGACAATGGAACCGATGACACGGAGCGAAATCTTTATGGCGGCGGCGGCCGGGGAATATGACGGCGATCTGCCTATTCCCGTAACGCGGGAAGATCAGTACTGGCAGAAGGTCATCCGGAAGATCGAGGACGGCAATGCCACGCCGGAAGAAATCGACGCGGCGATTGAGGCGTACCTGAATTCGCACGACGCGGACATTGTGACCGAAGCGGAGCTGTCTGACGCGCTCGCCGGGAAGGTTGACAAGGAAACGGGCAAGGGGCTGACGGACATCAACTATTCCGCAGACGAACAGGCGAAGTTGACCGCCGCTTATGAAGCGAGGCACACACATGACAACAAGGCGGTGCTGGACGGCATTACCGAGGCAAAGGTGCGGACATGGGACGCGGCGCAGCCGAACGTCAACGCAGACTGGAACGCCGACAGCGGGGACGCGCGGATTCTGAACAAGCCGGATTTATCTGTGTATGCATTAGCGGCAAATGTGACAAAATCGGCTCTCGGTATTGACAGTGTAGACAACACGAGCGACGCAGACAAGCCGATTTCCACTGCGGCGGAAACCGCTCTTGCGGGAAAAGTTGACAAAGAAACCAACAAAAGCCTGATGACTGCTGACGAACACACAAAACTGAATGGCATTGAAGCCGGGGCGCAGGTGAACACCGTGACAGGCATTAAAGGCAATGCTGAAAACAATTACAGAACGGGAGAGATAAACATTTCCCCCGCCAATATTGGGCTTGGCAATGTTGACAACACTTCCGACGCAAACAAGCCTATTTCAACCGCCGCACAGACGGCGCTTGACGGAAAACAGGATGTTTTGACATTTGACAATTCGCCGACTGAAAACAGCGACAATCCGGTAAAATCGGGTGGTGTATATTCAGCGCTTGCCGGGAAAATCAGCACATCGGCAAAGGGCGCAAACGGCGGTGTAGCTGAATTGGATGCAAACGGCAAAATACCGTCAAGTCAAATGCCGTCATCTGTTGACAACATTCTCGAATATCCAACGCTGAATGATTTTCCCGCAACAGGCGAAGACCGTAAGATTTATATTGCACTCGATACAAAACTCACCTATAGATGGGGAGGCACAGAGTATGGCGAAATTTCACCGTCAATTGCACTCGGCACCACAAGTTCAACAGCCTATCGCGGCGATTGGGGAGCGGAAGACAGGGCGGCAATTGGCACACTGACCGACTTGCAAACTACAGCCAAAAGTAACCTTGTATCTGCTGTCAATGAGGTAAAAACAGCACTTGGCAACGTACAAGGCACATTAACATTTGACAATGTGCCGACTTCTGGTAGTGGCAATCCTGTCAAATCCGGTGGCATTTACACAGCTTTAGCTGGCAAACAGGACACGTTGACAATTGATTCCGCGCCGACTTCTGGTAGTGATAATCCCGTTGAATCAGGCGGCGTTTACACAGCTTT
>CACWOA010000233.1 GCA_902762395.1 uncultured Ruminococcus sp. | reverse complement strand
GCTTGTTTTTCATATCGGCGCGCACGTTGTACCACTGCTTGGGCATTTCGTCTTCGCTGAGATAAATCTTGTAGGGAATGTTGTTGTCGTTCTTCATGTGTGGTCGTTCCTTTCTTTATTTTGGGAGGATGAATCTTTGGGAAAGAGTGCAAAAAAAACGCTCCTGTCCCAACCTGCAAATGCTGGGACAGGAGCGTAGTACTCGTTCTCCTGCGGTGCCACCCGGCTTGTCGGGCGCCATGCCCGACCACTTTTCGCGCACATGAATGCGCCTCGCCCTGATAACGGGTGCGATCCCCCGTCGATTGCTACTTGCGCGAAGCACTCGCGCTTTCGTTCGCCCTCATAAGCCCATTCGCCTCAAACCGCACTGCGGACTTCCACCAAACGCCGCTCTCTGCAGGGTGCCGCATCTGAGACTACTCTTCTTAATCCTCGGTTTACAATGGTTGCATTATAGCACCGTGGAAGAATTCTGTCAAGTATTTTTTAAAAATTTGTTGAAAAAACCACAAAGCCATTCCGTTTTCCTTTTTCATGCGAGTCTCTCATCCACAAGACCAATCAGTCTGTCTATATACGGATATACAATTCCCTTGGCGGAAAGAATCGTGTCATTGGCGCAAAGGTCGATATACAGCAGACCCGCCGCCAGCAGACAGATTACCAGCGTAACAGCCAGTGCAAAGCAATAGGCGGACACATCCGCCCGAAGCTGTGTCATTTTCATTTAATTGCCTCCATAGCACTTTCCTTTTACGAAACCTGATACTGCTCCAACACTTTTACCAGACTCTCCCCTACCATGCGTCCCGAATATCTGGCTTCGGAGAGGGTGTTGACGTCGGTGCCGAATTCAATGAGAAGCGAGTTGGGCGTGAGATCCATGTTGTAGCGGAAGGGTGCGAAATACAACGGGCGCATGAGTCCGGGATGATCGTCCGCGAGCTGCTTTTGAAGCTGCACCGCCATGACAAGATTCTGCCGCCAGCCGTCGAAATCCAGCTTTCCCTCGTTGTCGCATCCGGTGATAATCATGACCTGCGCCGCTTTTTTGCCGTCGATGGTGACGGTGGGCTTGATCTTGGTGCCGTCGTCCTGCGTGATCGCGTCGCGATGCACGTCAATCACCATTTCGATGGAGGGATATTGCCTGAGATATTTTTTGATGGTTTCCCGCGCGCGGTTGTAAGCGCCCGTATATTCGGGGTAATCGTGATAGGTGGTGATGTGCAGCGTCTTGATGCCCGCCGCGTTGAGCTTTTTGGTTATTTCATCCGCCACGGCCACCACGCTTTCGGATTTGTCGGTGGTGCGGGGATTGACCTTTTTACTGTACCAGCTCTTGGCGCTGTCGGCATAGCTCTCGGTCGTGTGGGTATGCACGATCAGCACCTGATAGCCGGCGTTCTTTTTGATTTTGCAGGTTGCGGCGGTTCCCAGCGCCTTTCGGATATCCACATCATAATTGGAATTGCCGTCCTTGACATACACATTGCCGTAGCTCACGCCCGTGTTTTTGATCTGTTTCTCCATCACCTTTCCTTTGCCGCTGTCGGATTCCTCCGCCTGCGCCTCATTCTTTTCATCCGCGTCGGTCTGCGGCGCCTTTTCATCCTCCTTGCCGCCGCTCGCCTGTTTGGTCGGTTCAGTCTGTGCGGACGTTTCCGTGGCGGCGGCCTCGGGCAGAAGGGCAGTCGAAGGGGCGGGCAGATCGCTGGCGCTCACCACGAGCGAAGCCGGCGTCATGGTGCGCGCCGACCAGTCGGATATTCTGAAAATGACCGCGCCGACCGTGCCGACGCCCAGCACCGTAAGCGGCAGCGCGGCGGCGGTTACGCCTGCGGTAATGGCGGTGACCACGCGGCTTACCCTGTCAATGGCTGCGTGAAGCGAAAAGGATTGGTATCTTCTCATTATTTTGACCTCCCTGCTGTCCGGTACAGGACAGCATTTTTTATTTCATGCATATGCGGCGTGGAGGTCAGATATGCACCGCCCGGCATTATTATTTGACATAAACGGGAAAATATTTGTAAAAAATCAAAATAACCCGCTATAATTCCTTTACATTTACAAAAGAATTATGTATAATGAATATAAGTTTTTCATTCATTTTCAAAAACGGAGGAAACGAGGACATCATGAGCAACGAAATCAGAGGCTACGGCTGGCGACCTGTCATTCAGACCAATCGCGGCAAATATCTCCCCGCGCAAAACAAAATCAAGAGCGGACTTTTCGCGCGCGCCGAAATCAAAAATCATATGGAAAAATACGGCGTGGATCTTTCCTGCTGTGAGCCGGACGACGCGACCGCTTACGAGAATTTTTCCGACTATCTTTCCCGCTCCTTCAAGGAAGGGGAGCGCCCTGTGGATGCCGACCCCAATGCCCTCATCTGCCCCTGCGACGGCTATCTGACAGCGCACTTTATCAATAATCTCTGCACCATCGCTGTGGGCGGTCATATGTATTCGGTGGAAAAGCTTCTCGATCATGACGCGTCCGCCAAGGAATTCGCCGGCGGACTGGCGCTCATTTTCCGCATAGACGACGCCGATCCCCATCGGTTTATCCAGATTGACGACGGCATGATCGAGGATTATCAGACGCTTTCCCCCGAAAAAAATCAGGAAAACAGCCTTTTCTTCGGTCCGAGATGCTACACGCTGATGAACCTGAAGCACTTCCACACCGTTGCGCAGATCGAAGCCTGCGGCAATCCGAAGGGCGTGGAGCAATTCGCGCCGGAGGGAGAACAGCCTGTCTTTGACAAAGGGCAGGTCAAAGGGCGCTTCCTTTGCTCCCCTGCGGGGATCATTCTTCTCTTTAAAAAGGGCATGGTTTTCCCGGACGACGAATTCATGGCCAACACCCGCAGAGGTCTGGAAACCCGCGTCAGAATGGGAGAGAAAATCGGTATTGCCATCGCCGCTTCGCTGAGCTGAACCCTGTCGGAGGTCTGACTATCCGCGTGTTTTCTTTAAGCTATTCTTTAGATATTCTTTAGGTTTCCCGTCTTGCAATTTATGCCGCCGTGCTGTATAGTATTGTATAGCACGGCGGCATTTGTTTATCATATAAATATAATTATACAGTCAGGGAAAGGTTGTGATCACACATGGATCAGCAAAATATCAGAATCGTACAGGGAAAATACAACAGCGCCAAGGTCTTCACCGACGTGGTGGAGGACACGGCGATCAGACAGATCGAAACGCTCTGCGACCAGCCCTTCACCCAAGGCGCGCAGATTCGCGTCATGCCGGATGTTCACGCGGGGGCAGGATGTACCATCGGCACCACCGTCACCATTACCGACGCCATTGTGCCGAATCTCGTGGGGGTGGACATCGGATGTGGCATGGAGGTCGTCAAGGTCAAAAACAAGTTCATCGAGCCGCAGAAGCTCGACAAGGTGATCCGCGCCACCGTTCCCGCCGGATTTTCCATCCGCAGTCAGGCGCATCCTTACGCGGATGACATCGACCTCTCCGAGCTGTACTGCGCCTCAAAGCTCGATCTCAGACGCGCCTATTGCAGCCTCGGCACCCTCGGCGGCGGCAATCACTTCATCGAAGCCGACAAGGACGAGGACGGCGGCATTTATCTCATCATCCACTCCGGCAGCCGTCATCTG
>CACWOA010000232.1 GCA_902762395.1 uncultured Ruminococcus sp. | reverse complement strand
CAGCGATTATTATGTGAATACCCCTGCGGATTGGGCACGGAAGGTGGAAAACTTTTCGGAGTGCAATTTTTCGAGTGACCCGAATGACCCCGTGCTGGCTTTTGTATTGGCCTGCGTCCGGTGGAGTGACAGCCACGAACTGCAAGGGATCTATGTCACGGATGATGAACTGGTGATTGCGTTTGCCAACGATCTGACGCTCCATATTTCCCATTATGACGATTTTGATGACGCGTGGACGGTGGAAAAGGAAGCGTTTGTTCTCTGTGGAGACGGGCGGAAAAGGGAAACCGAGCTGCTGCTGGCATGTGACAACGGAGCATTGTCCGGTTCGGCGGTGGAAAACGGTCTGTTGTACGAGAACGAACCCGACAACTATTGAAAAAAATATACTTAAAAAATTCCAAATTGTATTTTATATAAAAGCTATTACAAATTAAGGAGAGGAATGCCCGATGCAGTCAGTGAAAGACTATTTTGCCCCGTTCGACACGGAAATCGAGAAATACGCGGAAGGGGTGCATCTTCTGAATGAAGGCGCGGAGGAGTCCGCTGTCAGAGCGTTTGAGCAACGGTATGATGTGAGACTTCCCTATTATTACAGGGAGTGGCTGAAAATCCACAACGGCGGCGAGCTGTTCGCGGTGCCGGCGGGTACGGTTCTGTCGGGGCTGTGCGGGGACAACGAGCCGATTGCCGGGGAATCGTACCTGGAGAGCAATTTTGACCCGGTCAAAAGAGGCGGCGTGCCGCCCGAAATTTTCATCATTGCCGATACCAATTTCGGTGACGTGATCGGCTTTGACCTGACCCGCACCAACCAATACGACGGGAAAGTGGTGGAATGGTCGCACGAAAGCGGGGAAATTTCGCAGACGTGGGAAAGCCTGATCGAATGGCTGACCGACGAATTGGAACAGGGCGCTATGACGGTGGATTATAACGGTGATGACAAATGAAAAATCTTTTTTTGCCCCAGTCTTTTGTTGACTGCGGAGAGACATTTTATATCATTGACGATGCCGCGCATCTGGCGGATTTGCCGCAGCCCCAACGGAAGAACAGGACAGGGCGTTTGCTGAAGGAACTGCTCGTGAGGCAGATCGCATTCTGCGAAAAGCGGGAGGGATTTTTCTGCGCGGTCACGTCGGTTTCCGTGGGGGAAGACGGATTTTATTGGTGTCCCATCCTGTTTTATTGCCCGGATGGAGAAAAGGCGGTTCGCGTCTCGATTGAGAACGCCCGTTGCACCGCGTGCGGACGACAGGTGCTTGCCGCCAATCCCGCGCTGCCGCATTTGTACGAATTTTTGCCCAATATGTATGATTTGGCGGAGGAAAAGGAGCGCTTGCCGGCGGTCGGCTGTCCCTGCTGCGGAGGAAAACTGTCCCGGCACGCGATATGGGCGGGGATATATGACGAGGAGGAAACACAATGAAACGGTATATTGCGACACTGAGCGAAGTGCAGCTGCAAGACAGGCTCCTGTTGATGAAGTGGAACAAATCCCACCTCAGCGAAATACTGATAGGACTGCGGGCGTTAGACGCGGGAAAAATCGACAAGCTGACACTCGCTCCGCAAGACGGCAGCGCCAGGTGCAAGGTGATTTTTACGCCCGACGGGACCATGCAGGCGCTTTGTGACGGGAAACGCTGTGATTTCCGGCTGAACGACAACCATTTCAGCGCGATCGAGGGTCTGCTGCTGGATTTTTTATTGGAATCCGCGTTTGAGGGGGAGCATCTTGATCTGGAACTGCCTGTGGCAGAAACAGAGATTCTATATGACTGTGTTATCGGAATCGGCAAATGATGGATGATTTTTTGCGCTTGAAATTCCAATCTGTAATACAGATACGATATATTACAGATGTTTGCTGCATTTTCCTGTGTCTGGCAGACAATAAGGCGCTGAAAGGCCACGAAAGGAGCGTTTATCCATGGATCTGAAAAATATTAACGACAATATTTTAACACGGCGATGGAAAGAAAGGTATGCGGGACTGTCGGACGAGGTAAAAGCAAAACTGAAATGGCTGGATGACGCGTGTGATGACGATATCCGGCTGCAAGTCATCAAGCGGAAGCGTGCCTATCCGACCATCGGGGATATTTTTGAACTCAGGACACACGACGGTCTTTTACTGCATGGGGTGGTTGCCAATCATCATGTCAACAATATCAACGGCGACGATCAATTGGTGATTTTTATTTTTAAACCCGATGCTGACGTGAGAGAATGTATTAAAAATGGAAAGATAGAGGATTATTTGCTTATTCCTCCCAGAATTGTGACAAATGCGTATTGGACAAGAGGGTGGTTTTACACGGTCGATCATTGTGACGGACTGCCCCCTGTGGATTATGGCTTTTACAGTGTGGGAAAGGGGATCATCGTGGATGAATATGGTAACCCGCTTCCGGGGGAGCCAAGGCTGTTACATGCTTTTGGCGTGGCAACCTACATGGGAGTAGCGATGACGATTACCAAAGAGCTGATTATTGCGGGTTTTAAGGTTCGACAATCGCCTGATTCTCTCATAAAAAATTCCAATATGTAATTTATCAAAATAATATTACAAACAGAGGTGTATTTTTGCCATGTGCGGAGAAAATCATTTTATGTCAGATATCCCGCCGGAATATCGACCCACACAGGCGCAGCGGCAGCGGTGTGTCGCTATCGTCAGAGAATGCATACATACGGATGACGCGGCGAAATGCGAAAGAGTGGCGGCGGACGTTCTCCGGACAGCTTATGCCATCGGCGGGGATTACGGAGAGCGCACGCTTACCGCCATCGCCAAGGAATTTACGAGGGAGAGGGGGAAAGAGATACCATGAAATATTACCGACTTGACCCGGAAGTAGCGGGCGGCATCGGAGAGGGGAGCGAGCTGCTCTATGAAAACGGCAGGCTGAAAGAAGTGGTGTTTCTGGAATATGAATGCACAGGCTGGCTGGGGGATGAACTGCTGACCACGCACCCGTGCTTTATTGTCACCGAATCACTGCAAAGCGATATCGTGAACGCAGGCTTGCGGGGCGTGCGGTTTGAGCGGATGAACATGACCTTTTCGGACGAATGGGAAGAAAGGGGCGGTCATGTTCAAATGCCCGCATTCGTGCGGCTCTGCTGTGACGGCTTTTATGAGGATCGCGCCGAAGCGCCTGACAAGGATTTCTACTTAGGAAAATATCGCGAACTGATCGTGAGCGAACGCGCCTTGCAGGTGCTGCAAAAACATACAATAGCACATTGCGGCGTGGAATCTTTATAATATAATGAAAAAAAGCACAAACCCCCCGACAGAGCGCCGGTTTTCTTTAAGAAAACCAGCCGCCTGTCGGGGGATGATTTTTTATTTCATATGCAGTGAACTTTTACCAGATTATTACGCATTACGCATTACGCATTAGATTTAGAAATCTTCGTCCTTGAGGAAGACAGCGCCCTGCGAACCGCTGCTGACGTGCTGGTAATAGCGCGCGAGGTAGCCCTTGAGCTTCTTCTGGGGAGCGACCCATGCGGCGCGGCGCTTTTCGATCTCCGCGTCGTCCACTTCGAGGGTGAGGGTGCGGTTGGTGATGTCAACAGGCCGCGCCTCTGGTGGCGCCGCTGAAGCGTCCGTCGGTGATGAGCGCGACGGATTTATCCAGACCCATGCCGACCAGCGAGGCGGTGGGATTGAGCATTTCGCGCATACCGGGACCGCCCTTGGGACCTTCGTAGCGGATGACAACCACGTCGCCGGCTTCGATCTTGCCGCCGAGAATCGCGTCGCTTGCGTCTTCCTCGCAGTCAAAGCACTTCGCGGGACCGCGGTGCTGCATCATTTCGGGAGCCACGGCGCCCTGCTTGACGACCGCGCCGTCCACGGCGATGTTGCCGCGCAGCACGGCGATGCCGCCGTCCTTGCGGTGGGGATTGTCCAGCTTGCGGATGACCGTGCCGTCCGCGTCGGGCGCGTCGGCGATTCTCTCCGCGACCGTGCCGGAGACGGTGAGACAGTCGGTGTTGATGAGGTCGGCCTTGCTGAGTTCTTTGAGAACCGCCTCGATGCCGCCCATCTCTTCCAGGTCTTCGATGAAGGTCTGACCCGCAGGGTTGAGCTTGCAGATCTGGGGGGTGGTCTTGCTGATGTCGTCGATGATCTCCATATTGATCGGACAGCCGGCTTCATAGGCGATGGCGGTCAGATGGAGCACCGTGTTGGTGGAGCAGCCCAGCGCCATTTCGGAGCGGAGGGCGTTTTCGAGAGAACGGGGAGTGATGATGTCGAGCGGCTTGATGTCCTCCTTGAGCAGTTCCAGCACTCTTTCGCCCGCCATTTTGGCGAGACGGCGGCGCTTGGCGGAGACGGCCAGACAGGTGGCGGTGCCGGGCAGCGACATACCGATGGCTTCGGTCAGGCAGTTCATGGAGTTGGCGGTGTACATACCGGAGCAGGAGCCGCAGGTGGGACATGCTTTGGTTTCGAGTTCGAGCAGCTTTTGCGCGTCGATCTTGCCGGCGGAGAAGCTGCCGACCGCCTCGAACATTTCGGAAAGACCGTACTTGTTGCTGTCGCACTTGCCGGACATCATGGGACCGCCGCTGATGAAGATGGCGGGGATGTTCAGGCGGCAGGCGGCGAGCAGCATACCCGGAACGATCTTGTCACAGTTGGGGATAAAGACAACCGCGTCCATCGGATGCGCGGTGAGCATGACCTCAATGGAGTCCGCGATGAGTTCGCGGGAGGGGAGGGAATACTTCATGCCGGGGTGGTTCATGGCCAGACCGTCGCACACGCCGATGGTCTGGAATTCAAAGGGAACGCCGCCCGCGTTGCGGATGCCCGCCTTCACGGCTTCTCCGATCTCACGCAGGTGCATATGACCGGGAATGTATTCGCTGTAGGAGTTGACAACGCCGATGAAGGGGCGCTGCATTTCGGAATCGGTG
>CACWOA010000231.1 GCA_902762395.1 uncultured Ruminococcus sp. | reverse complement strand
GCACGGAACAGCCGATGCATGGCGGAAAAGATTTCGCGATGATTTTCGTTGTAGAAATACTCGGGGCGAACGATGTCAAGAATACGGTTGAGGCATTCGGAATCCAGCAGTACCGCGCCAAGCACCGACTGCTCCGCCTCGTTGTTGGAGGGAAGCACCGTGGGTCTGTCGTAGCCTGTCCGCTGATCGAAATCCACGCGATCAGCGCGGGATTCCCGCGTTTCACTGCCGATATTGTCCATTCCCCACCGTTCCTTTCGTCAGATTTCGAGTGTGAGTGTAAGATTTAATGCGCGTAAAGCTATTTAACTTAACGTGTGCACTAAGTGAATTCACATTGTAAAGCTATTTATATTAACATTAAATCGAAGCGTAAAGCCTTTTTACTTCTCACTCCTTGACAACCTCAATGTTCATTTCCGCCACAATGCCGGTGTACAGCTTAACGTCGCATTCAAAGGTACCGAAGGTCTTGATCTCCGATTTGAGCGAAATCTTTTTTTTGTCGATATCCAGACCGTACTGATTTTTCAGCACTTCTACGATTTCCTTCGGGGTGATGGAACCGAAAAGCTTGCCGCTTTGTCCCGCCTTGCCGACGATTTTGAGGGTCTTGCCGTGAATCTTTGCTTTCTTCGCTTCCGCTGCCGCCTTTTCTTCCGCCAGACGGAAGGCCGCCGCGCTTTCTTTGGTGTTCTTTTCGTTCATCGCCTGCGCATTGGCTTCCACTGCCAGCTTGCGCGGAAAGAGGAAATTTCTGGCGTATCCGTCCGAAACATTGACGAGATCGCCTTTTTTGCCTGTACCCTTTACGTCCTGGTTTAATATCACTTTCATTGGATTCATCTGTCCTTTCTCAAAAACAATGCATTCTATAAAAAATTACTTTTCGGCTTCTTCCTGCGCCTGTTCCATGCGGAATTCGTCAATGGCTGCCTTCAGTCTGGCGACGCCGTCCTCCAGCGTCGTATCGGGAAGCTGTGCCGCCGCCATCGTCATATGACCGCCGCCGCCTAACTTTTCCATTACCACCTGCACGTTGAATTTGCCGAGCGACCTTGCTGAGATATTGACCTGCGTACCCGTCATATACAGCACAAAGGAAGCGGTTACGCCGTTGATATTGAGAAGCTCATCCGCCGCCTGCGAGGCAATGACACGCACGCCTTCGACTTCTTCCGCCGTCGAGGAAATCGCGCAGTCGCCGTACAGCCGTGCGGAGGAAACAAGCTGCGATTTTTCGATATAGGTTTGCAGCGAACCGGAAAAGAAGCGTTTGACCTCGATGGTGTCAGCGCCCCGGCGCCGCAGATACGCCGCCGCTTCAAAGGTTCTCGCCCCTGTTTTCAGCACAAAGCTTTTGGTGTCCAGCATGATGCCCGACAGCAGCGCCTCGGCTTCGGGGCGGGCTATCGCCGTTTCGTGCATATAGGGGGCTAACTCCGTCACCATTTCGCAGGTGGACGACGCGTAAGGCTCGTGGAAAAATATAACCGAGTTCTGGATACGCTTGACTGACAGACGGTGATGATCAATGGTCACAACCGTCTGTGCGGCGTTGTAGACCGCCTTGCTCTCAATTACTTCGGGAGAATGGGTGTCTACCACAATCAGCAGCGAATCATCCGTCATCGCGTCGAGCGCCGCATCGGGAGGAATAAACCAATTGACGCCGCGCGTCTCACGGTAGGAGTTGATGAGCGGCTGCGCGAGCGTCGCGTTTTCGTCCACCACAATATGCACCGTCTGCTCTGTGTCTTTCTGAAGCGCCTCAATGATCGCCGCTATGCCGATCGCCGCGCCGATGGCGTCAAGGTCGGAAAAGCGATGTCCCATCACGAAGCACTTATCCGCCGTTTTGATGAGTTCCACCAGTGCCTGCGCCACCATACGGGTGCGCACCTTGCTTTGCTTTTCCACCGATTTGGAAACGCCGCCGTAGAAGGAATAACCGTCCACATCTTTGACGCACGCCTGGTCGCCGCCCCGTCCGAGCGCCATTTCGAGCGCCTGATTGGCCCAGTATTCGCACTCGCTGAAATTGTTGCCGCCGCGACCCACGCCTATGGACAGCGTGACAGGATTGCCGCCCTCGATCACCAGACGGCGTGCCTCGTTTAGCACCGAAAAGCGAGAGGAAATGATCTTTTCGAGATACTGCTCCTCCATCATGATAAAGCTGCGGTCGCGCGCGTTGATGCGGGAAATGCAGTTGGTGTCCTCCACCCATTTGCCGAGAAGGGACTCCACGGCGGAGATCACTCGCACGCGCTCGTTTTCTCTCACTTTCAGCAGTTCTTCCTCATTGTCAAACACGATCAGCAACACCGCCGGACGGCTGACGGTATATTGATTTTCGGTCTTTTTCAGGTCGGTGATATCGTTGAAATACAGCGCGTACTGCTTGTTTTCTTCTATATCATGCACGCCGACCGAGACAAGATACACCTTTTTATCCTTTTTGATTTCAAACTTGTTGTCTGCCGCCAGCCACATTTCATCGAAGCCTTTGAACACACGGGGCAGCTTGACCCCCTGCGCGTCCGCCCCGAGCAGAATCACCTCGCGGAACTGCTCGTTATACCAGATGATTTCCCCCAGCTCCGTCACCGTAACGACCGGCACGGGAATGCTGTTGAGGGCATCCTTGTTGGAGGGATCAAACGACTGCGAAATCCATGTCACATAGCGATAGAGATTTTCTCTGACCGCTCCCGCGAAAAGCACCGAAAACGCAACCGCCGCCGCCGCGATGAAAAACGCGATGATTTTCAGCGGCAGGCTTTTGGACATAATCCAGACCAGCAGCAGCAAAAGCAGGATAAATCCCAACTGAATATAGGAATAGGGCGACAGCAGCCAATATTGATTGTTTTTCATCAAACCACCACCCTAAGAAATTGCAGAACATCTCAAATGGGGATTCGCTCGGATAAATCGAGCTGCCCGCTTGAGTGTCTGTCTGAAAAAAGCTTACACTTCCATGATAATGGGAAGAATCATGGGGCTTCTCTTGGTACGCTCATAGATGAATTTGGAAAGATCATCGCGCACGCGTCCCTTAATCAGCCCCCATTCGCGGATGCCCTCGTCATAGCAATCCTCAAGCGCGTCGGACGCGATGCGTCTCGCTTCTTCGAGAAGCGGTTCCGCGTCACGCACATAAACAAAGCCGCGCGAAACGATATCGGGACCCGAAACGGTAATGCCCGCATCGGAGCTGATCGCCATCACAACGATAATCAGACCGTCCTGACCGAGGTGCTTTCGGTCGCGCAGCACCACGCTGCCGACGTCGCCCACTCCCAGACCGTCTACGAGAAGCTTGCCGCTGGGCACCGTGCCGATCTTCTTGATATGCTTGTCGCTGACCTCCACGCAGTCACCGAGATCGGCAATGCACACATTTTCCGAGGGAATCCCCACGGCGCGCGCCAGTCCCGCATGCTTGAGAAGGTGCTTCTGCTCGCCGTGTACGGGAATGAAATATTTCGGTTTTATCAGACCCAGCATCAGCTTGAGTTCCTCCTGGCAGGCGTGTCCCGATACATGAACGTCGTACATCTTTTCATACACCACGTCACATTTGTGCTTGAGAAGCTCGTTGACGACGTTTCCCACATTCTTTTCGTTGCCGGGGATAGGATTGGCGGAGATGATGATAAAATCATCCGGACCGATCTCCAC
>CACWOA010000230.1 GCA_902762395.1 uncultured Ruminococcus sp. | reverse complement strand
CAAGAGCGTTTCCAATGACGACCAGACCTTTGGAAAATTCAAAGGAGGCGTGTGTGTTGACGGCAACGTGGTTGACAGTAAGTATTTCACTGCCGCTACAGGCAGTCTGCGCCTGACACTCAAGCTTGAGTATCTGAATACACTCAGCGTCGGTGAGCATACCCTCACCATCCAATTTGAAGACGGTACCGTTACCCATAAATTCACGATTTTGTCTGCCTCCGCCGGTTCTGATTCCCCCGGAACGGGTGAAAACGGCATGACCATTGCACTGAATTGTCTGCTCCTGGTCATTTCCGCTGCAGGTGCGGCTTATGTCATGTTCAGACAGAAAAAGGCTGCTGCGTGAGTAAGAGCCTGTTCAGTATCTCCACTTGTGCGGATGGCGCAGTCAGATTTTTTGCCAGATGACGCCAAAACCGCAGGCAATACTTTGTGTATTAACTAGCGAAACGAATGTTTCGCTGGGATTTCTGGCAAAATATGGCGGAAAGAGATGCCAGCTTCCAAAGGAAGCGTGCCAGACGTGCGTGGAGAGATACGTCAGCAGGCTCTAAACGAATTTGATTGTTTTATTTGACTACACCTTATTTTTCCTCACTTTCTTGTCCGAGTATCTGCCGGCAATGCTATGTGACTGTCGGCAGCATACTTGGTCACATCTTTACGAAAATCGACTATACCTTATCTACTCCATATCAATCATTCACCCGCGCCCGAAGAACTGCATCATACCGTTTCTTCCGGCGCGGATTTTCATTGCCGTCAAATTAAACAAATCAAGAGGCAAAAATTTGTAACTGATTTTTGCATAAAACCGCCGTTTATATTGGACATTTATTGGACATCGTAGGATATAATGATAAAATAAACTTGAGAAAGGCGGAGGCCTGGTCATGATAAAATTATTCCGGCAGCACGCCACGGTAAAAAGCATCACAGGCATCGTTTTATTGCTTGTTTTGTTTTCCATGATCGTATTAACCATAGGCTTCAATATTTTTACGGACGCACTGCTTGAGCAATACGCCGACGGCGCGTATCTTACCGCCAAGACCGCGTCGCAGTATGTCAACGCCGACGAGATGGAAGATTACCTGCAGAGCGGAGGCGAGGGCGAGGCATATGAGCAGGTGTGGGACAACCTTGACAGGCTGTGCAATTCCTCCGGCTCCACCTTCATTTATGTCATTATTCCCGACACAACCGATTATGCCCATATACAATTCATCTTCTCAACCATTGACCATCATACCAAATACACCAGATATGATTTCGGTTATCTGAGGGAAACCACCAACGATGAATACAGGCAGAAATACCGTGCGCTGGTTGAGAAGAATTCCGACCGGGAAATCGTGGTGCGCGACAAAGGATACATAGAGACGGATTCCCATATCACCCTTCTTGTTCCGCTCAAGGACAGCGAGGGAAATGTCAGCGCGCTGCTGTGCGTGCAGCGGCAGATGGACGTTCTCATCAATATGCGCAAAAAATTCATCAACAGGGCGCTTCTGGCGCTTGTCGCATTGATTCTACTGGTGCTGCTCGGACAGAGCTTCTTCCTCCACCGCACGCTGCTGCGCCCGCTGAAGCTGATTTCAGACGAAGCGACGCGCTTTTCGACCGAAAACACCGTGTCGGAAACCAAACTTCGTCAGTCGATACGCAATGAGGATGAAATCGGCGCGCTCGCCGGTTCTATTGACCGGATGGAAGAAGAGATTCAGGCGTATATCGAAAACCTCACCAAGGCAACGGCGGAAAAGGAACGCATCGGAACGGAGCTGTCGCTGGCTACGAAAATTCAGGCAAGTATGCTGCCGAATACCTTTCCGGCGTTTCCCGACCGTACGGAATTTGACATATTCGCCACGATGACCCCTGCCAAGGAAGTCGGCGGCGACTTCTACGATTTCTTCCTGGTGGACAGCAACCATCTGTGCATGGTGATAGCGGACGTCTCCGGCAAAGGCATTCCCGCCGCGCTCTTTATGATGGCTTCCAAAATCATTCTTGCCAATAACGCCAAGATGGGCAAATCTCCGGCGCGGATTCTGGAGGATACCAACACGACGATCTGTGCAAGCAATCACGAAGAAATGTTTGTGACGGTGTGGCTTGGCATTCTGGAAATTTCCACAGGGAAACTGACCGCCGCCAACGCGGGGCATGAATATCCCGTCATCTGTAAGCCGGACGGACAATTCGAGCTGCTGAGGGACAAGCACGGTTTTGTCATCGGCGGCATGGACGGCATGAAATACAAGGAATACGAAGTGCAGTTATCCCCCGGCGCAAAGCTGTTTGTCTACACGGACGGCGTGCCGGAAGCGACCAATGATCAAAACGAACTGTTCGGTACAGAGCGGATGCTGGCGGCACTCAATGAGGACACAGGCGCTTCGCCGGAGTCGGTGGTGCAAAATGTCCGCGCGGCGGTAGACGGTTTTGTAAAGAACGTGGAACAGTTTGACGATCTGACCATGCTCTGTATGGCGTATAAAGGAGGTGAAACGGCGTTGAAAACATATGAATTGGAAATCATGGCGGAAAATGAAAATCTATCCCGCGTGCAGTCCTTCCTCGGGGAATGTCTTGCAAAGGTGGATTGTCCCGCAAAGGCGCAGATGCAGATGGAGCTTGCGGCCGAGGAAATCTTTGTGAACATCGCAAACTACGCCTATGCGCCGGAAAAGGGACGCGCGGTGGTGCGTGTGGAGGTATCGGACGATCCTGTTACCGTCACGCTGACCTTCATCGACCAGGGCGTGCCGTATGACCCTTTGAAGAGAGAAGAACCGGACGTCACGCTTCCGGCGGAAGAACGGGGCATCGGCGGTCTCGGCATCTTCTTGACCAAGAAAACAATGGACGATGTGTCCTATGAATACAGGGACGGACAAAACATTCTGACATTAAAAAAGAAGATATATTAAGGAGGCAATTCCATGAAATCTACCGCAAAGGTACTTAGCGCACAGTTGATTCTGTTTGCATTGTTCTCGGTAATACCGCAAATGGCAGTATTCGCAGCCGGTCAGGACGGAATCACCCTTTCGATCGAAACCGATAAGGATAGCTACGAATCCGGGCAAGAGATAGACGTCACTGTTACCGTAAAGAATTCCAATGATTACGAAATAAACGATGTGTCCGTCACGGTAGAATTGCCCGAAGGACTGCGCCTTGTTTCGGGCGATCTGAGCGTTTCAGACATTACCCTTCAATCCGGCGAATCCTACCAGCGAACAGTGAAAGCGATGAAGTCCGGCGAAACAGACCCGACCGAGTCAACGACCTCTACAACAGAGCCGACCGAATCAACGACTTCAGCGACCGAGCCGACCTCCGCGACCGAGCCAACTACCACAACTGAGCCGACTCAGATCGGGCCGGTCAAGCCAACTGCTCCGACTTTCCCGACAAAGCAAACCTCTGCAACCGTGCCGACCACAGCCGCCACCAAGAAATCCAGTAAACCATCCGGAAAAGCAGACGATTCACATGAGGTCAGCCCCAAGACGGGCGAAATGTCGCTTGCACCTTTCTGGATGATGGTGTTTATCATGCCGATCATCGCGGCAGCCGCTCTCGAGGGAGTTGACGTTATCAAAAATCCCTCGGCGGCGAATATCGAGCTTGTTCCCACCCTTATCGGCATGGCGGTCTCGGCTGTGGTCGGCTACCTCGCTATCTGGATCTTCAAGTGGTTCCTCAAGTCCGATAAG
>CACWOA010000229.1 GCA_902762395.1 uncultured Ruminococcus sp. | reverse complement strand
AAGGGACTATGTTATAATAGTAGAGCCATTATTTTGATAGGGGAGCTAATGCAATGTCCGATTTAAAGCAAAGATATCTGACCGCCAAGAAAAATATCCTCGAACGCGAATTTTCGAGAATGAACGATATGCAGCGTGTTGCCGTATTCAAGACCAAGGGACCTCTGCTGATTTTAGCGGGCGCGGGCAGCGGCAAAACCACCGTGCTGGTCAACCGTATTGCCAACATGATCCGCTATGGGGACGGCTACACATCGAATGTTCTTCCCAACGGTCTGACGGAAAATGAAGTGGATTTTCTGGAAACATTTGCCAAAGGGACGCTGGCGGAAAAATCCGACGCAGACAAGCAGCGCGCCGTGGAGCTTATCAGCCATTACCCCGCCTTTCCGTGGAAAATCATGGCGATCACCTTCACCAACAAGGCGGCGGGAGAACTCAAGGACCGGCTGGTTGCCATGCTGGGCGACCAGGGCGGCGAAGTCTGGGCGTCCACCTTTCACGCCACCTGCGCCAGGATCCTGCGGCGTGACGGCGACCGGCTCGGCTATACCAACAGATTTACCATTTACGACACCGACGACAGCAAGCGCATGATGAAGGACGTGATGTCTTATCTGCGCATTGACGACAAGGTGCTGCCTGCCAAGGCGATTCTCGGAGAAATCAGCCGCGCCAAGGAGCAGATGCTCACGCCCCAGTCCTTCGCGGTGCAGGCGGGCAATGACTTCCGCCTGAAGAAAATCGCGGAGTGCTACACCAACTACCAGAAACGCCTGACAGAAGCCGACGCAATGGACTTCGACGACCTTCTCTTTCAGACGGTGCGCTTGTTTCAGGAAAATCCCGATGTGCTGGAGCATTACCAGAACCGCTTTGACTACATCATGATCGACGAATACCAGGACACCAACCACGCGCAGTATCTTTTTGCCAAAATGCTGTCCGAAAAAAAAGGAAATCTCTGCGTGGTGGGCGACGACGACCAGAGTATCTACAAATTCCGCGGGGCGACTATCGAGAATATTCTCTCCTTTGAAAAGACCTTCCCTGACGCGGAGGTCATCCGTCTCGAACAGAATTACCGTTCCACACAGAATGTGCTGGACGCTGCCAACGCCGTGATACGCAACAACACCGAGCGCAAGGGCAAAAATCTCTGGACGGCTAACGGTTCGGGAGACAAAATCGTCCACTATCACGCCCAGAGTGAATCGGATGAAGCGCGATTCATCGCGGAGACCGTTCAGAACAATGTGGCGGGCGGTATGCGTTACGGCGATCACGCGGTATTATACCGCATGAACGCGCAGTCCAACTCGATTGAATATTATTTTAACCGCGCCGGCATTCCCTGCCGCATCATCGGCGGTCACCGCTTTTACGAGCGCAAGGAAATCAAGGATATGCTCGCCTATCTCTGTGTGATCGAAAATCCCGCCGATGAAATCCGCCTGAGACGCATCATCAACGAACCCAAGCGGGGGATCGGCGACAAATCCATCCAGACGGCATCGGATATCGCCGCCGAACTGGGACTCAGTATGTTTGACGTGCTGCGGGACGCCGACCAATACCAGGCGCTTTCGAGAAGCGCGGCGAAGCTCAAGGCATTCGCCGCCATGATCGAGGAATTCACGGCGGCCTCTGACCGGATTAAGCTCAATGAACTTCTCGAATTGATTCTGCAAAAGACCGGTTACATAGAGGCGCTGCGGACTTCAGACGAAAAGGCGGAGGAACGTATCGAAAACATCAACGAACTTGCCTCCAACCTGATTAAATACCAGGAGGAACACGGTGACGAAACCGAACTGGGGGCGTTTTTGGAGGAAGTCGCCCTCATCGCGGACATTGACAATCTCGACAGCGACAGCGACGCGGTTGTCCTGATGACCATGCATTCCGCCAAGGGTCTGGAATTTCCCGCTGTCTTTATGCCCGGCATGGAGGAAGGCATTTTCCCGGGAATGCAGTCGATTCTTAATCCTGACAATATCGAGGAAGAGCGCCGTCTCGCCTATGTGGGCATTACCCGCGCCAAGCAGCGGCTTTACCTTCTCAACGCCGAAAGCCGCATGCTGTTCGGCAATACCCACCGCAACCGTCTTTCCCGTTTTGTAGAGGAAATCCCCGAAGAACTGCTGGAAAAACTGCCCAAGCAGACCCGCAAGGAGATTGCCTCCACGCCCCGCCAGACCGCTCCCCGCAAACACTTTACCGATACCGAGCTGGCAGGTGCGCAGCAGGAAAAGATTTCCCACACCAAAACCGCTTCCTTCCAGCCGGGAGAACGCGTCCGCCACAAGGTCTTCAAGGAAGGCACCATCGTCAAAGTCACGCCCATGGGCAATGACGCGCTGCTGGAAATTGACTTCGACAGCAAGGGGCTGAAAAAGATTATGGCCAATTACGCGGGGCTTACCAAACTGTAATCGTTTTCCGTTTTTTCAATCGTAAAACCCACCGCAGCAAAGGAAACCATTTTTCCTCCTGCGGTGGGTTTGTTTTGTCTTTACTCCTGCACCTTTTTATTGATTTTGTCAATCTTCGCGCGATACACAAAATACATCGTCACCCAGATCGAAGCGTAGATGCCGGCGAAGATCCCGATATACTCCAGCACGCCCGCTGCCGAATGTTCCATCCAGTGGCAGACATACGCAATCGGAATCATCGTGCAAACGGAGATCAGGAAATTGATAACGCTCTGCGCCGCCAAATTGAGCTTCTCGCTTTCCCAGACCACCGACATGGCGGCAAAAACCGCTCCCATCAGACCGCAAAGTACAAATTGCAGCGTCACGGCGGCAATCTCGCTGCCGCAATCGTCCGCCATCGCCGGAACAACTGCTCCGTAATGTCCTTTTGCAAAAGCAAGCGATGCCGCAATCGTAATGGCGTAACCGATCGTTACACCGACGGGAAAGCCGATCAAACTTCTTAATAATGCCTTTTTCATAATAAATACCGTCCTTTCTCAAATGCCTAAAATCTCCTTGATTTTTGCCACATAGCGCCGGGAAACATAGGTAGACTCGCCGTTTTTCATTTTGACAAGAATGGTTCCCGCGATGCTCAGGTCAAAATGGGCTGTCTTTTTCAGATTGATGATCTCGGAATGGGAAATGCGGGCAAACTTTTGATTTCCCAGCCTTTCTTCCAATTGATACAGCCGCATGCGAATCTGAAAAATTCCCTTGTCCGTTACTGCCAGCACTTTCTGCCCTTCCGCGTAAATTCGATAAATCTCATTCGGCTCCAGAATTTCGGCGCTGTCCTCCCGGAACGCGGTGATGATGTCGTCCGCTGTTTCGGAAATTTTTTTGACAGCGCTGTTCACCTCGTCCGACAGCTCTGCCGTGTAAATCACTGCCAGCGGTTCTTGGTACTGTTCGTCGATCTTGATATCCACTTTCATCGGTTTCACCTCCCTGTCTCATTGACACCCGTATTATACAAAATTGCCCGGAAGAATACAAGCGATTTTATATACTCGGCATTTTTTAAAGAATAAACGGTATTTTTATTGTTATGAAAATAAAAAAATCCCTGTCAAATCCGCATTTCTGAAAAACGGTCTGACAGGGATTGTTATTATCACATTATGTGACAGTCATTACTTCTTTGCCGCGTTGTTGATCGCGTTGATAGCGGCCTGTGCCGCCATCTCCGCCTGCGCTGCCTGAGCGGCTGCCTTCTTTGCCAGTTCTTCCTTGGCCTGGGCTTCTT
>CACWOA010000228.1 GCA_902762395.1 uncultured Ruminococcus sp. | reverse complement strand
CTGCGGGGCTTCCGGTGCTTCCTGCTTTGCCGCGCTTTCGTTCAGTATGGAGTTGGCTTTGGGCTTGGGCGCGGGCTTGCCGCCTAAAATGTCCTCTTCATACACGCGAATGGCTTCCTCGATCGGACCGTCGAAGTAAACCTTGCTCTGGTAAAGCACAATACCGCGCTTGCAGAACTGCTTCGCCATGGCGCTGGAATGCGTGACCAGCAGCAGCGTGGTGTTTTCCTCCGCGATGATCTTGTTGATGATCTCGCCGCACTTTTTGCGGAACGCCGCGTCACCGACGCTCAGCGCTTCATCGACAATGAGGATTTCCGGCTCGATGTTGGCGTTGATGGCAAAGCCGAGGCGGGATTTCATGCCGCTCGAATAGGTGCGCACCGGCTGGTCGCTATATTCGCCGATATCGGCAAAACTGATGATGTTGTCCTCGTAGCTCCTGATCTTGTCGTCGCTCATGCCGCGCATATGACCGCGCAGGTAGATGTTTTCGCGCCCGGTGAATTCGGGGTCGAAGCCCGCCGTCAGTTCCAGCAGCGCGCTGACTTCACCGTTGACGGTGATTTCGCCGCTGGTGGGGTAGAGCACGCCGGTAATCATCTTGAGAAGCGTGGATTTTCCGGCGCCGTTCTTGCCGAAGAAAGCGACCGATTCACCGCGGCGAATCTCAAAGGTCAGATCGTCGTTGGCGGTGTTGATGGTATAATTGACCTTGCGGCTGAAAAGCGATTTCAATCGGCTGTGTTTATTTTTAAAGAGCTTGAATTGCTTGGTCACATGATCCAGCCGGATTACGACGTCCGGCTCCTGCAACTGAGCCGAAACCGCCTCGTTTTCGGCGGATGAACTGTTATTGGAATGAAAATTATCTGGCATGGCTACCGCTCCTTCCCCTCATTAAAGCACATCGGGCAGATCTTTGCGGGTTCTCTTGTAAACATACATACTCAGCATCCACATACAGATCACTACGCCGAAAAAGCCGAGCGTGGAGCGGTATTTGTTTTCACCGAAGAACCATTCGTGATAGATATAGCAGTCGCGATAGCCCGAACAGATATAGGTAATGGGATTAATGCGAAGGATGCGGCGCAGCGGCACATTGTGGATGGTGGAAATATCATACATGATACCCGACAGCCAGAACACCGCCGTTGTCAGCGATTTGATTAAGTTGCCGTAGTCCTGGCTGATGACCGACAGCGTGGAGTTGAAAAGCGCAAACGGCGTGAGCAGCAGGAACTGACACAGCATATAATACAGAAGCTGAAGGTAGTTGACATTGGGAAAATGCCCGTAGAAGCAATAGATAATAATCACAATCCCTGTGAGCGACACATTGATGAGCATTTTGGAGAGGCTCACAAAGGTGGGGATTGTCGATACGGGAAACCGCATTTTAGTGACAAGGTAACTGTATTTCTTGATACAATCGGTTCCCTGCGTCATCATTTCGGAAACGTAGAACCAGGGGATAATGCCGCCGATCAGCCACAGAAAATAGGGGAAGGTTTCCCCCTGGAGATTCGTCACAGGCTTTGCGGCGCCCCGGATGCCGACCGAGAAGGCAAAGAAATAAACAAAAATCGTGATAGACGGTTTGATAATGGCCCACAGCCAGCCTAAACTTGCGCCGCGATAGGTCTTGATGACATCCGCCTTGGCCAGCTCAATGAGCTGCTTTTTAAATGTCAGATGTTCTTGTGCAAATATTTTTAAACTCTCCATAGAAACCCTCTTGTCATTCAGATAAATTTTATTATTTCTAAAACAAACGCAGGTTAGTGAATATTATAGCATACACCCATCGGTTAATTACAACTAAATTGTTAATTTTACGACAAAAAACGACAGATGTTACCGCACTTTTTGTCAGGTTTATTTACCTTATGTCCCCGGGATGGGTAATTTTGGTGTTGGAAGGACTCCCCGCGGAAAGCGCCACAGTAAGCCCGCGCAGGCGAAAAACAGCGGACGCGTCGGTGACGCGGCGTTTTTCCTCATCAGAGAGGGAATACAGGATATCGCAGAATTCTCTCATGCGGAAAGTCTGCGGGGTCTGCACGTTGAAAAGCTCGGCGCGGTTTGGCACGCTGTCAATCACGCTGCCGCCGTGGGAAACGCAGATGGTATCGACACAGGGAACGGCGGCGGTGGCGCCTCCGTATATCCGCGCTTTTTCCACGCTGTCGGCAATCAATTCCTCCGTGACGTAGGGGCGCACGCAGTCATGTGTAATCAGAATGTCATCTTCCCCGATTTCCCTGCCCTGCGCGAAGAACCGACAGGCATTTTCCAGAGAAGCCGTGCGGTCGGCGCCGCCTTCGGTCACACAGACGCTTTCTCCCGCCGCGACCACATCGGGCGCAGTCGCCAGCAGTTCCCGCGTGTAGGCAAGATAATCGCGCGGCACGCAGATGACCAAAGCGTCCACGAAGGAACATGACAGGAATTTCCTCACTGTATGTATCATGACGGGAACGCCGTTAATAGGCAGATACTGCTTGGGCAGATCGCCGCCCATGCGTGTTCCCCTGCCTCCGGCGAGAATGGCCGCGTAAACCATATTTGCAACACTCTCACTTTGTCATTCATTCAGTTTTGTTTTGTCAGCGTTTCATAAAGCGCCTGACAGCCCTCGGCTATTTCCGCATACGCCGTTTTAAAATCCCGCGTGTACCAGGGATCGGCAATGTCGCGGGGGGCGTCGGTAAAATCCAGCAGGCGACAGATTTTGCCGTCGGGGTCGCCGCCCAGCATCCGTTCCAGACTGCTGACGTTGCGGCGCTCCATGCAGACAATGACGTCATACGCGTCGTAGTCGCTCCGCGTAAACCGCACAGCGCGTTTGTCCTGGCAATGAATGCCGTGTTGCGCCAGCATGGCGGCGGCGGGAGGATAAACCCTGTTGCCCGCTTCCTCGCTGCTTGTGGCGGACGAGGCGATGACAAAATCGCCGCCGCGCTCCGAAACGAGCTTTCGGAAAATGTATTCTGCCATCGGTGAACGGCAGATATTTCCCAGACATACAAACATCACTTTTATCATCAGAGGCTCCCTCTCAGCGGTTCATACTATACAAAAATACCCAAATTATAGTTTATCATATTATTGGCATATGTCAATTGATAAATTTAACGAAAAGCAATATTTTTTTATTGGTTCAGGTAAAGGGAAAAATACGATTGACAATCAAGAGAAAGTATGCTATCATATTACGGTATTCGATATGTCGAACTGCGACACATCTTTTCATCAGCGAAAGGGGTTTTCAAACTATGTTCCGATCTTTTTACCGTTTTCAGAAGCATGATGACCGACAACTGGAAGAAGCGGTTCTCAACTGGAAGGGCGTTTTTTTCATGCTGCTGGTCGTGGTGTTGCAGCAGGTATTGGCGGAGGCGCTTTCGTATGGCTTCAGCTACACCAACACCTATTACGGCACGAATTTTGGCAATATGGAGCTGAATCTGTTTCTCGATCTCGGCACACTTGCGATGATGGTGTTTTTCTTCGGGCGGTTTTACTGGGAAAACCTCAAGCGGCTGTTCAAGGAATTCAAGGCGGTGTATCTCTGGGCGCCGATCGCCTGCTACCTGACGGCGATGATGGGAAGTTATGTCGTGCAGATTCTGCTGTTCCTCATCCGGGGCGAAATACAGGACACCAGCAACAATGAAATGGTAACGGATATGCTGATGGAATATCCCTGGCAGCTCCTGCTTCTCACCG
>CACWOA010000227.1 GCA_902762395.1 uncultured Ruminococcus sp. | reverse complement strand
CGACAAGGTACGCGACAAGGATTCACCGGCTTCCATCTGCCTCATCTGCGAGATCGCGGCTTGGGCGAAGGATAACGGCATGACGCTCTACGAGTTGCTCATGAACATCTACAAGGAGTACGGATTCCAAAGAGAAAGCGCCATCAGCGTGGTGAAGCCAGGCAAGAGCGGTGCGGACGAAATCAAGGCGATGCTCGACGGGGGCAACCGCGTAATCTTATTAGGCGGCACCGAACGCTCCTGCGATGGTCTGTACACCGATCTCAAAAAGGCGGAGCTTCCCGTGATACAGGACAACGCCCCTCAACTGCCCCTTTTTCAGGGCATTACAGTGGCACAGGGCGGGCTTTCGGGCGGCTTTGAATATTTTTCCACCGGCGTCGTTCTTCTCTCGTGGGGACGATTATGTGGTGCATTCCTCCTTCGGTGTGGGAACCTTCGGGGGCATTCAGAAGATCAAGACCGACGGCGTAACCAAGGACTACATTAAAATCAACTACGCCCAGAGCGACGTGCTTTATGTACCCATCACGCAGCTCGACATGGTGAGCAAATATGTCGGCGGCAAGGAAGGCTCCGTCGTCAAAATCAACCGCCTCGGTTCGGACGAATGGGCGAATCAGAAACGCCGCGTGCAGAAGCACGTCACCGACATTGCCGACAAGCTGGTGAAAATATACGCGGAACGCATGAAGGCCAAAGGCTACGCCTTCGACGAAGATACCGAGTGGCAGCGGGAATTTGAAGACCGGTTTGAATACCCCGAAACCTTCGACCAGCTCAAGGCGACGGAGGAAATCAAACGCGATATGGAACGCAACAGACCGATGGATCGCCTTCTCTGCGGCGACGTGGGCTTCGGCAAGACGGAAGTCGCTCTGCGCGCCGCCTTCAAGTGCATGATCGAGGGGCGGCAGTGCGCGATTCTTGTACCGACCACCATTCTGGCTTGGCAGCACTTCCAGACCGCCGCCAAGCGTTTTGACGCGTACCCCTTCCGCATCGAAATTCTCTCCCGTTTCCGTTCGCCAAAGCAGCAGGCGGAGATTCTGCGCCGGCTCAAACGGGGCGACATTGATCTGATTATCGGCACGCACAAGCTCATTCAGAAAAACGTGGAATTCAGCGATCTGGGACTCGCCATCATTGACGAGGAACAGCGCTTCGGCGTGGCGCAGAAGGAGCGCTTCAAGGAACGTCATCCCGCCGTGGACATCCTCACGCTGTCCGCCACCCCTATCCCCCGCACGCTCAATATGGCCATGAGCGGACTGCGCGATATATCCTCCCTCGAGGAGACCGTCATCCCGTGCAGACCTACATCATCGACCATGACGATGGCATGATCGCGGAGGCGATTCACCGCGAATTGCGGCGCGGCGGTCAGGTCTTTTACCTGCACAACAAAATCGAGGACATCCAGAACACCGCCGCCCGGGTGGCGGAAATGGCGCCGGAAGCGCGCGTTGTGGTGGGGCACGGACAGATGGGAGAGGAAGAACTCAGCGAGGTCTGGCGCAAGCTGCTCGACCACGACGCGGATATTCTCGTCTGCACCACCATCATCGAAACAGGCGTGGACATTCCCAACTGCAACACCCTCATCATTGAGAACGCCTGCAATTTCGGACTGGCGCAGCTCCACCAGATACGCGGCCGCGTGGGACGAAGCTCCCGCCGCGCCTACGCCTATCTCACGGTGCCGCCCTTCAAATCGCTCACCGAAACCGCGAGCAAGCGATTGCAGGCGATACGCGAATTCACCGAATTCGGCTCCGGCATCAAGATCGCCATGCGCGACCTGCAGATTCGCGGCGCGGGCAACCTGCTGGGCAGCGACCAGTCGGGACAGGTGGAGAGCGTGGGATACGATATGTATATGAAAATGCTCAGCGCTGCCGTGCGCAAGGTCAAGGGCGAAGCGCCGATAGCGCAGGACATCGAATGCCTGGTGGATATCCGCATCGAGGCGCACATCCCCGAAACCTACATCGAATCCTCCCAGCTTCGTCTGGAGGTTTACCGTATGATCGCGTCGGTGCGCAGCGAAGCCGACGCGACGGACGTGATCGACGAGCTGATTGACCGCTTCGGAGAGCCGCCCAAGGCGGTGCTGGGACTCATCACCGTCTCCCGGCTTCGCAGCCGCGCGGCTGAGGCGGGCATCAAGGAGATTCGTCAGGCCGAGGGCAGATATCTGCTCTACAGCGACACCATCAACCTCGAAATCTTCGCCCGGCTGGCGGAAAAACTGCCCCGTCGCGTGACCATTGTGGATAAAAACCCGCCCTATATCGCCGTCAAGGTCAATACGGAAAAAAGCGCCGCCGACAACCTGAAAGAGATTCTGGACGCGCTGGGAGAAACGGAAGAAAACGCCGCGCAATGACGGCGCAGAAACATGGTGTCCCTTCTCAGCGACCATTTTCATTACAGAAAAAACCGCCGCAACCGGCACGTTTTGGAATGACGTACCGACTGTGGCGGGATTTTTGGTTATACGCGGTTTCCGCATGACAGCGGTCTCATACGGATAATTTCTTTTACTTCTTTTTCAGAATTTCAACCGCTTTGGTGATGTTGACATATACGGGAGAAGCCTCCCCGTGTACACGCAACCCAAGCTGTCCGAGACTGCCGCGCCCGTTGTCAGGCACGATAAAGCCGATATGCAGTGTGCGGGTCTGTCCTTTCCGGAGCGTAAAGCTGTCGTTTTGCCCGTTCTGTTTACGGTTGTTTTCCCGGATATACACCAGCGGCACGCCATAGGTACTGTCCACCTCATCAGGCATATCGGAATAGTTGCAGTACACTTCCGGATAGAAGAAGTTCTCATAAAACTCCGAAAGATAAGAGTCAATGTTGGTGAGTTCCAGCTCGTACTCCACCAGATAGAAGCCGTCCGACAGCTTGCCTGTCTGAACGTCGCACGCCTGCCCGAAATTCCTGCCGTACAGCTTGCCGTTTTCATCGTAGAAGATGAATTTGCCGTCCTCGATGGCAATTTTCATGATGTCCTTGCGGTCTGCGCCTGCGGCATACAGGTTGTCATAGACATTAATATGCTTGATACGGTATTTCATGGTACCTGCGGGAATATCTTCCTCTTTCACATTGCCTTCCGGAGAACGGGTCACCTTAAATTCCGTCACATCGAGGGTATGCTGGGTTTCGGGGAAGGTGACAGGGTCGGTCGCGGGCAGTTCCTGCCTGACGGAATCCTGCTTTTCCACAGGCTTCGGTGCGGGAACGGTGGCTGCGGTCATGTCGCAGCCAAACAGCTTGATCGACTTGATATTCGTCACATCCACCTCGGTGTCAAAGGTGCAGTAAATGTCGTTGAAACGGTCATATTCCTTGCCCAGCAAATCCTGCTTTTGAGAGGGATTGCCTCCCACCAGAATGCCGTTGCCATCGGTGTAAACCGTGCCGTCGTTGAGTGTGATTGCCAGTGCGGGCTTGCTTCCGGCAAGGCTCGTGTCGATCCGCTTTCCCGTGACGCACTCCGGCGCGATCCGCATATACCAGGGATTCACCCAAACATCGGGGTAATTCTCATATCCGGCGTATGGGATGCTTTCATCGTACTGATAGGTCTTTTCCGGCAGGTTATACACCGTCGGCTCGCAAAGCCTGACGTCAAACGCAAACTGAAAACGGCAGTCGTAGGTTTCGTCGTCCTTCTGCAAATTTCCCAGACCCGAAAGGTTCATCACTATTTTGGTATTGTTGCGGAAGAAATCATCGACATTCTCGGTGGATGTGCCGCCCCCGAAGGTTTTCAGATAGGTCACGCTGTGCGCGTCGTGTTCGAGCAGCTTGACAAATCCACATTCCACGGCGATACGGCTGTTTTCCGGATGTGTCACCTCTTCCACGGCAAAATACGGCGCGCGGTACCCGTCGCTTTCGTCAAACAGCTCGTCCGTGAGCGTCACCACCGACGGGGCGAAGTCCACCCGTTCAATGACATACAGCGCCGTACCGTCGCACATCCCCTGTGTCAGCGTCACCGTCACGCCGTTGTCGGTCTGCGACTGTTGAATGTCAAAAATGATATCCTTGTAATGACTCTCCGGCAGAGAATGAAAAATCTGACCGAATGATTTCGTCACCGAACCCGCCCCTACGATAGACCCGACGCCCATCGACAGGGCCAGCGCCAGCGCCGCCGCCACGACCACCGGCTTTTTGAGGCGGATGGCGCTGCGCCTCCGTCCGACAGGCGCCACTGCCGCCGACTTCACAAGCACGGCGTGCTTTACGCCGGTGCGTCTGAGTGTCTTGTCCAGAATACGCCGCTTGGTTTCCGCGTCCAATGTCAGATCACCTGCCGCTTTCTTTACGGCATCATAGGATAAGGCCTGCATCTGTCTTTCCAAATCTTTATCTGTAAATTTCATGTCAACGCTCCCCCTTGGTTCCGCATGATGGTTCTGAGTTTGTCCATCGCTCTGGAAATCCGCTTTCTGACAGCCGCATCGGTCATGTGCATCGCCTTGGCAATTTCCGACGACGTCTGGTTGTAATAATACTTTCTCACCAGCACCGTCCTGTCCTCTTGACAAAGCCGTCCCAGTGCCTCCGCCAGCGCCGCCTCGTCCATGCGCCGCTCCACATCCTCCTGCATATCGCGGATATCCGGCAGTTCCTCCGCCTGTCCTTCCTCTAAACTGACGGTTTTTACCCGCGACGTTTGCCGACGGTATTCGTCAATGCTCATACGTTTCGCGACGGTGGAAATATACCCCTTGAGACTGCCGCGCGAAAGGTCAATGCTGCCGTGCTTTTCGTAGACGGCGGCAAAAACGCAGCTCACAAATTCCTCGATATCGTCCCGCTGAAAGAGTTGCCCCAGCTTGCTGTAAACGACGGTGTAGACCAGCGGCGAGTAAACATCCACCAGCGCGCTTATGCCCTGCGACGGGTCGCTTTCCATCAGCTTCAGAATTTCGCTGTCCGTCACCTGCATCACCTCACTGTTTGTTTCTGTATCTGAACCGGTTCAAATCCGTAAGGGATTTTTGTTTTTCCCTTA
>CACWOA010000226.1 GCA_902762395.1 uncultured Ruminococcus sp. | reverse complement strand
TAAAAAAAATCGACAAATATTATATCATGAAACGGGTAAGGAAATCACTTTTACCGCATTATGCGGTAAAATCAATAGACGCGCGGCAGGTTGCCATATAATACGGTTGGCAAATAACAGGGGCAGGGTGTATGCAGTTGGTATATCGCAGAATCAAAGACCTGAGGGAAGATCACGACCTCACACAAAAGCAATTGGCCAAAATCCTTAGCTGCTCGCAGCAGGTTTACAGCAATTATGAACTGGGACAGCGGGATATCCCGACGGATATTCTGCTCGGTCTGTCCCGTTTTTACGATGTTTCCATAGATTACCTTCTCAACAATACCGACAATCCACAAATCAACCGCTGACGGCGCACTGGCGTGATGAGAAACGCAGGTGCGGCGTTTTTTTATGCGTCTGTTTTTTGTTTTGATTTTCCGATTAAAAGCGCTAAAACGCTAAAGCATCTTGACATTTATCCGAAAAAATAGTATGATAAATGATAACGACATTTTTGTCGTGATACGAAGTCAAAGGATGGAAACGGGAATGATGGAAATCAAAAACATTGCGATCATCGGTCTGGGTCTGATCGGCGGTTCGCTTGCCAAAGCGATTGCCGCCTATACCGATTATCACATTATGGCGAGCAACCGCACCCGCGCCACGCTGGTGCAGGCAATGGCGGACGGAGCGGTGCATGAGGAACTGACGGATGACAATATCGGGCAGGCGGATATGGTGATTCTGGGGCTTTATCCCGAAGAAGCGGTGACGTATATGGAGAGCATCGGCGGCAGGCTCAAAAAGGGCGCGCTGGTGATCGACGTGTCGGGCATCAAGCGGTACATATGCAAGGAAATGCCCCCCATTGCCGCGAAATACGGCTTTGTCTTTGTGGGGGCGCACCCCATGGCGGGCAAGGAAAAGAGCGGATATGCAAACAGTGAGGCGGCGCTTTTCAAGGGGGCGAGCTTCATTATCACGCCCATCGACGACAGCGCGCAGGAAGAAGTGGACTGGCTGCGGGAATTTGCCGCGCGCATCGGGTTTGGAATGCATGTGGTGTGTTCGCCCGCGGAGCACGACAAGATGATCGCCTTTACCTCGCAGTTGCCTCATGTGCTGGCGAATGCCTATGTGCAGAGCCCGCAATGCCTGAAGCACAAGGGCTTCTCGGCGGGCAGTTATCGGGATGTGTCGCGCGTGGCGCGGCTCAACGAACATTTGTGGGCGGAGCTGTTTTTGCAGAATGCCGACGCGCTGACGGATGAACTGGAGCTTCTCATCCGGAATATCACCGAAATCTGCGACGCGGTGAAGGCGGGCGACCGCGAGGGGCTCGAAACCATGCTCGGAAGGGGCAGAAGGGTGAAGGAGGAATTAGGCGAATGACCATTCATGTGAACACCGGCACACCGTATGATGTGATGATCGGATCAGGACTTCTTGCCAACAGCGGAGAACTGATAAAACAAGTCCTGCCGAAAGCGGAACGCGCGGTTATTGTGTCCGACAGCATTGTCGCGCCGCTGTATGCCGATACTGTCAAGGCGTCGCTGGAGGCGGCGGGCTATACCGTCTTTTCTCACGTCTTTCCGGCAGGCGAGCAGAGCAAGCGCCTGTTTTTTATCGAGAGTATGTACTCGACGATGGCGGCGGCGGAGCTGTCCCGCTCGGATTTTGCCGTGGCGCTCGGCGGCGGTGTGACAGGGGATATGTGCGGATTTGCGGCGGCGACCTATCTGCGGGGCATTGCCTTTGTGCAGATGCCGACGACAGTGCTGTCGCAGAATGACAGCTCCGTGGGCGGCAAAACGGGCGTGGACCTCGCTTGCGGCAAAAATTTAGTGGGCAGCTTTCATCAGCCATCCTTGGTGCTGGCGGATGTGGATACCTTATCGACACTGCCGCCCCGTTACGTCACCGACGGCTTCGGGGAGATCATCAAACACGGCTGCACTCAATCGGCGGAGCTGTTTGCGCTCATCGAGCAATACGGTACGGACAGGGAAAAGATCGCGGACTTCACCGCCCGTTCGGTGGCGATCAAGAGCGGCGTGGTCGAGCGGGACGAGAGGGAATCCGGCGAGCGAATGCTGCTGAATTTCGGACATACGCTGGGACACGCCATTGAGAAATGCTGTGACTTTACCAAATACGCCCACGGCGAAGCGGTCGGCATCGGTATGCTGATGATGGCGCGCGCCGGAGAGGCGGCGGGACTGACCGCGAGCGGCACCGTCGAGAGAATAGAGACCGTGCTGCAAAAGTGCGGTATGCCGACCGCCTGCGAGTTTACGCTGGAGGAGCTCTGCGCCGCCGCTATGCTGGATAAAAAGCGCCGCGGAGAGAAGATGAACATTGTGCTGCTGCGTGATATCGGGGATTCCTTTGTGTATCAGATCAAATGCGCCGATCTGCTCGGCTTTGTGAGCGGAGGGATGCGGGCATGAGCGAACAATCCAACGCGGTTTGCCGCTGCGGCGGCGGAACGCTTCGGGGGACGGTGAACATCCCTCCGTCCAAGAGCGCGGCGCACAGGGCGATGCTCTGCGCGGCGCTGGCGGAGGGACGCAGCGTGCTGTCTCCCATCGAGCTTTCCAACGATATGCGCGCCACCATCAACGCCGTTACCGCGCTCGGCGCGAAGGCGGATTTTGCGGACGGTACGCTGACGATTGACGGCATCGGCGGACGGTTCGGAAATGCCGACAGGGAACCGGTGGAAGTCAACTGCATCGAATCCGGCTCCACGCTGCGCTTTATCATCCCCATTGCCTGCGCTGCCGGGATTAACGGAACATTTGTTGGGGAAGGGACGCTGGTGTCCCGCCCCATCGGATTATATAAGGAACTGCTCCCGCAAGCGGGGGTGACCTGCGAAACGGAGGGGGGACTGCCCTTCGTTTGCCGCGGAAAGCTGCGGGCGGGGACATATGAAATGCCGGGGGATATCAGTTCGCAGTTTATCACGGGGATGCTCATCGCGCTGCCGCTCTGCGAGAGGGACAGCCGCATTACGCTCACCACCCCGCTGCAATCGGCGGCGTATGTGGATATGACGGTGCGCTGCATGGCGGACTTCGGCGTGCAGGTGGAGCGCACAGCGGACGGCTGGCACATTCCCGGCGGTCAGCGCTATGAAGCCCGCGATTATACTGTGGAGGGCGACTGGTCGCACGCGGGATTCTTCCTCGCGGCGGGCGCTATGGGCAGTCAACTGACGCTGCGCGGTCTGCGCATGGATTCGGTGCAGGGCGACAAAGCCGCCGTCGAACTCTTTCGCGGCTTCGGCGCGGATATTGTCGTTCATGGCAATGAGATGACCGTTCGCAAGGGAACGCTGCACGCCCAGCACATCAATGCGGCACAGATACCTGACTTGGTGCCGTGTCTGGCGATCTGCGCGGCGCTTTGCGAAGGGACGACGGTCATTGACCACGCCGAACGCCTTCGCATTAAAGAAAGCGACCGCCTGACCTCTACCGCCGCGATGATTCGCGCGCTGGGCGGCAAGGTCGAGATCCTGCCCGACGGGTTAAAAATCGAAGGCGTAAAGTCTTTCACAGGCGGCGTAGTAGACGGCTTCCGCGACCACCGCATTATCATGTCGGCGGCGGTCGGCGCCCTGTGCGCACAGGGCGAAGTGACCGTCACCACCCCTTACAGCGTCAGCAAAAGCTATCCGTCATTCTTTGACGTTTACAATTCTCTGGGAGGTAACGCATATGTCATCCACATGGGGTAACAATATAAAAATTTCGATATTCGGAGAG
>CACWOA010000225.1 GCA_902762395.1 uncultured Ruminococcus sp. | reverse complement strand
CTCCGCGATTGAATTCAACGATCTCGAGGTGGTGCATATTCTCACCCCGCGCGTGGATATCTTAGGGGCGGAGATCAACACGCCGCCCGAAAAATTCGCCTCCCTCTTTAAAAACAACCACTACTCCCGCATTCCCGTCTACAAAGGCACCATCGACAACATCGTGGGCATTCTGCACGAACGGGATTTTTATGAAAAGCTGTATTTCGACAAGGCGGTTGACATTCCTTCCCTGCTGATTTCGGTGGAATATATCCCCAAAAACACCAAGATTTCCGAACTTCTCCGCATCTTTCAGCACGCGCGCTGTCACATGGCGGTGGTCATCGACGAATTCGGCGGCACGGTGGGCATTATCACGATGGAGGACATCCTCGAAGAACTGGTGGGCGAAATCTGGGACGAAAACGACGTGATCACCAGTGAAATCGAACGCTGCGACGACGGCGGCTACATCGTCGCGGGCGTTGCTTCGCTCAGCAAGGTCTTTGAGATTATGGAAATCGAAGAGGACGAGGCTGCCGAGGAAACCGAGGCGGTCACCGTCGGCGGCTGGCTCACCGAACGCATGGGCAAAATCCCCGCCGTGGGAGAAGGCATTTCGTTCGGCGGCTACCGCATTTCCGTCTCAGAAGCCACCCCAAAACGCGTGCTGCACGTCAAGATTATCAAAGAAAGCGTGGAGTAGGAGTTAAATGAGAAAATGTAAAGGAGTTTATTTATGGGAGCCTATATTGATTTTGGAAGCCGCGTGCAGATCGCGGAGGAGTCTTGGGTAAGCGGGGTGCTTCGATATGTCGGCTGGCGCGACATCGACGACGAAATGTTCCGGCAAATCGCGGACAACCCCCGTATTCATACGTTGCAGATCCAGTCCCCGCTGTGTGATGAGGCTTATGCATTGATCGACCGCCTGCTGGAAGCGCGTCCCGACCTTTGGTTCCGCGTCTTTTCCATTATGGAGCCGTTTGATATTCCGTTCCTGACCGATATGCCGCACCTGACGCGGCTTCGGGTGGAGGGCTGGCTGGTAAAGTGCCCCGACGCCATCGACACGCATGTGCTGTGTCAACTGCCTCGCCTCAAAGCGCTGCACCTTAATCTTTTTGACCTGCGGGACTACAGCTTTCTTCAAAACCTGTCTCCCGATCTGGAGGATTTGTCCATCATGGCCGACACCATGAAGGGCGGCATCGCATTTGACTGCGAATGGCTGCTGCGGTATGCCAATCTGCACTCGCTTTTTCTGGGTCAAAAAGCAAAAAAGCATTTGGAACGCATTGCCGCCCTGCCCCGTCTCCAAAAATTGGCGCTGCGAGGCATCAAAGTCGCGGATTTTGGATTTCTGCGGGATATGCCGATTGAGCGCTTTCATCTGCTGTATTGCGGCAACAACGATCTTTCGGCGCTGGGAGAACTGACACAGCTCAAAGAGCTGGAGCTGTGGCGTATTCTGAAGCTGACCGACATTAACTTCATCAGTCGGCTGGTCAACCTCGAAAAGCTGTCATTGCAGGATTTAAAGCATATCACGGCGCTGCCCAACCTTGACGCGCTGACAAAGCTTCACGACATCCGCCTGAGCAATGTCCCCATCGACAGAGACGCGCTGGACGAAAGAATCCGCGGCATGGTACATTATTGAAAAAAAGGATACGCGGCACCAATGATACCGCGTATCCTTTTTTATTTGACGGCGTATCCGTATTTCCGTCAGCTCATTCTGCGCTCAAACTCCGCAGCCGTCATATTCGCACGGTCGGCCGCCTGCGTTAAGGTCAGAATGCCGTCTTTGACAAGCCCTGCCAATGTGGTGAACACACCCTCGCGTCTGCCTTTTTCCATACCTTCTTCCATGCCTTCCCGTCTGCCTTTTTCCATACCTTCTTCCATGCCTTTTTCCATACCTTCCGTCATGGCGTCCCTTCTCATTTCTTCAATGGCAAGACACATATCAATCTTTTCCTCTCTTTCCTCATATTTCAGCTTGGAGCCGGTGACAATATTCACCATATCCGCTGTTCTTTTGGATACACGCCTGTATCCGTCATCTTCGTGTACAATCTCATTCAGCCGCTTTTTATCTCTCGCGTACTTCATATACTTCAGTGCCAGATGCAGCTCCGTGTGGAATTTTGTGAAATCCTCGTCCGCAATATCTGCCGGTGCAATCAGATGCAGCGGATAATTGGGCACAAACGGAAGCAGTTCTTCCTTCACCGCCAGCATACTGTGCAAATCGCGCGGCGCTGTCCACTCCTCCGCGCCAAAATAGACGGTAAGCGTAATGACCGGCAGCAGCTTATCCGACCGCCAGAAACCGGAAAGGTATTCCGCGCCGGAGGGGGATTTTTCGTCGTTCTGCCGGTGACGTTTTGCCGCCGTGTCCACCTGCGCCACATATTCAATCGCGTCGTACAGCATATTGCGTACAGGCATGGCATAATGAATCTGTGATTGATTCTCTATGCCCAGCAGCATATAGGCCGCGTTATCGTCCGTCATCGTCGTGACCATCTTGAACACATCACGGTATTTCTGCACAGGCGTCGGAAGCGCATCGTCCCTGTAGGGCAGCACCACCGCGGCGGTATCCAGCGGTCGGAGCTGTTCCGGTTTGATCACCTGCCGCCCGCCGTACAAATGAAAATTGAATACGTCCGCAAAAACCGCGCTGTCCTGCATATATTCTTTCGTCACTGAATCTTTATCCGCCATCGGCTTCACACCCCTTTCCGTCATTATTATACGCCTTTTGCGCCGCACTGTCAAGGCAATTTCCCTGCACCACGGGGAAATCAATTTTTTTCAAAATTGATCAGCGATTAGCCGTTAGCCGATAGCTGTCAGCCCTTCGCTTTTGCAGGCAGTCATTCCTTTACAAGCGGCATCCCCATAACATCGAGTAACCGGACTTTATACAACATCCCCGGCGGCAAGCTTAAAAAAAGCTAACTGCTAATCGCTAACAGCCGGAAATCAAAAATTGATTTCCCTGCCGGCGCCATTTCTTTGATGGCAAAATCTCTCACTGAATGATAACCGTTTTTACCACGGTATTCTTTTCTTCATTATGCTGCGGAGAAGTATCCGTAGCACGCAGAACGAAAGAATACTCCTTGCCGGATTCCAGCGCGTCAATGGTCGCCGTGTAGGGATATGCGTCCGCTTTGCCCTGTTCGTATTCCTCGGTAACGGTCGGGACAAGAAGCACCTTCCGGGCTTTTTTCAGGTCGGGGTCAGTTTCAAAATCAAACGTCCCCTGCTGATAATACAGCGTATAGCAAACGCCTGTCCGGTCGAGCGCCACGTCCCACCAAATCCTCACACAGCGGCTTTCCTCCGATGCCGCCGAACCAAGCCCCACACGCGGCTCCGGCTCATGCGGCGGCCACTCTGTGGAATCATTGTAGACGCTGCTCCACACGGGCGCTTCGTTGTCCGCCGCCGCAAGGTGATTCATCACAAAGTCGTTTGCACCTCGACGGCTTACTTGTTTCCAGTCATCGGCATTCTGGGCCAGAACGAAACAGGAGAGGAGAATCAGAACAAGTGTCAGGTTGCGCATAATGGGTGTTCGTAGGATTTTTTTAGACGATCTATGCTAAAGGGGATTGTTTTCAATAGGTGAATTTGACTCCGAGCCAAACTTCGTTGACTTCGTAGTCTCTGTTGGAGCGATACTTGTATTTGGTGTGTTCGTACTCGTAGCCCAGATAGGTGGAGAACCGCTGGGAGATCTTGTAGTCCAGATTGGCGAAGGCGGAGTATTCCGT
>CACWOA010000224.1 GCA_902762395.1 uncultured Ruminococcus sp. | reverse complement strand
ACGTCCCGATGCGATACGGCTAAATCCTATCGTAAAATAGGACATTTATGTGCGGTACGTTGTTCGTATTCGCCCCAATGCACCCAATCTTCAAGTGTGTTATGCCGGGACGTCCGGAGGCCGTCCCCTACATTTGCCCTACATTTGGTACATTTTACCACTGATGCTCATTTATAGATTAGTTTCTTTTAAGCGGTCTTTGGTTATTATTTCTTCTTCTGGTATCCTCATGCTCATAAGGAGGACAGCTTAAATATTCGGTTCCCCAGCTGCTATAGCAGTAGGTTTTATACTGATTATAGTCAACATATTCATTCTGAAGTCTGCAATAAAAGCGTTCATCCTCGCGATAGGTATCTGTTTTTTCAAGATAAGGACATGACATTTTCAATTCCTCCGTTAATCATTTGGATAATGTGATAAGGTAAAAGGGTTGGAACGGCAATACGATTAAGTCATTGGCATTTACCTCCCTGAAGGATGATGGTGATAATGTAAAGCTGCGGGTGTGGCTATACGCGGCATCTTTGGCTTTATTTCTTTTGTAATACGGATTTTATCATAAAAAGCGAAATTGCGCTAATCATCATAGAACCAATTAAAATCCCTATCGTTTGCAGAAAGCCCAGCGGTTTTTCGGAAATCGATCTGGTATTCTCATGGTCATAAGGAGGGCAGCTTACATATTCGGTTCCCCAGTCGCTATAACAGTAGGTTCTGTACTGGTTATAGTCAACATATTCATTCTGAAGTTTGCAATAGAATTGCTCATTGAGGTAATAAGAATCTGATTTTTTCAGATAAGGACATGACATTTTCAAATCCTCCGCTAATGATTTGGATAATGTGATAAGGTAAAGCGGCGGTATCGCTATACGCGGTATCTTCGGCTTTATTTCTTTTGTAAAACGGATTTTATCACGAAAAGCAAAAATGCGTCAAAAATCATAAAACCAATCAAAATCCCTATCGTTTGCAGAAAGCTTAAGGGTTTTTCAGATATCATTGATGTGATCGAAAAACAATACCACAGCGTGCCGCACACGGCGTCCGAATACAGAGGATGTTCCATACGGATCAGCAGAACAAGAACGCCCCATATGATGATGGCGGCAAAGATATTCACGCCGACTCCGTTGTTGCATGCATCCGTATGAAAATAGATGGCTCCGCATGTGACGATCACATAACTACACCATTTTAAAAGCTTTTGTCCGATCGTTTGTGTAAAATAAAATCCATATAATCGTCTTCAAAATCCATTCGGCTTGCACCTCATTCGTATAAAATTTTATTACAGGTTTAACCTGTAATAAATATAGCATAAACCTCTAATAAATACAAGTAGAACTTGTATAATGAATTTTGGTGATTATGCATGAACAGAATTAAGCAGCTGCGTGAGGAGCGCGGTATGTCGCAGGTCAGATTAAGTATTGAATTGGGCGTCAGTCAGGAAACCGTCAGCGCCTATGAAAACGGAAAGCATTTTCCGAGTGTTCAGTCGCTCATAAAGCTGTCGGAGATTTTTAGAGTGGCTGCGACTATATTCTTGGATTATCTGAACTGCCGAACAATGTTGTATATTATTCTCTGGATGAACAGGACAGAAAACTGTATACTATTTTTAAGGCTCTGTCATTGCCAAATCAAGAAAAAGTGATGGCATATATGCAGGGTCTGTATGACAGCGGACAAAATTAGTATGAATGTTTTTGTCAAAAAAAATCCCCCAAACGGAAACGTGTACATTCATGTGTACAGGCGTTCCGTTTGGGGTTATTTTTTGTATGAAAAAATCAGTTGTTTTCCAGATCGCGCAGCCATTCGGCGGAGAGTGCGTCGGAGGGCATACGCCAGTCGCCGCGGGGAGAAATCGCCACGCTGCCCACCTTGGGACCGTCAGGCAGACAGCTTCGTTTGAATTGCTGGGTGAAGAAGCGGCGCACGAAGTTTTTCAGCCATTTTTCGATGGTGTCGGGAGTGTATTTGCCCTCAAAGGCACGCAGGGCAATGCGGTAAATTTTGTGAGGGGCAAAGCCGCAGCGCATGATGTAATACATAAAGAAATCGTGCAGTTCGTAGGGACCCACGATATCCTCGGTGCGCTGGGCGATGTCGCCGTTTTCTTCGGGAGGCAGCAGTTCGGGACTGACCGGCGTGTCGAGTACGTCGTACAGCACCGATTGCAGGGGTTCCTCCACGGTAGAAGCGACATATTCCACCAGATAGCGCACAAGGGTTTTGGGTACGCCGACATTCACGCCGTACATCGACATATGGTCGCCGTTGTAGGTCGCCCAGCCGAGCGCGAGTTCCGAGAGATCGCCGGTGCCGATGACCAGACCGCCGCATTGATTGGCGGTGTTCATGAGAATCAGGGTGCGCATACGCGCCTGTGAATTTTCGTAAGTGATATCGGTGGTCGCACCGTCGTGTCCGATGTCGGAGAAATGCTGCTGCACCGCCGCGTGGATATCCACTTCGCGGAAGGAGGTGCCGATGGCCTCCGCCATCTTCTGGGCGTTGGATTTGGTGCGGGAAGTGGTGCCGAAGCAGGGCATGGTGAGCGCCATGATGTTTTCCAGCGGATAGCCCAGCTGCGTGAACGCGTCCACCGTCACGAGGTAGGCGAGGGTGGAGTCGAGTCCGCCGGATAGCCCGATGACGGCGTGCTTGGCGTGGGCAGCGGTCAGGCGGCGCTGAAGCCCCGCGCTCTGGATGTGGATGATTTCGCGGCAGCGCGCGTCGATGCTGTCCTTTCCCTGCGGCACAAAGGGCGTGCGGGGAAAGACGCGGGTGAGGTTCGTTTCGGTGACATTGAGGTCGAATTCGCCAATGATGGGGTACTGCTCCGACGGCGCGGCGGTAAAGGTGGACATACGGCGGCGGTCGGCATTCAGCTTTTGAATATCAATGTCCGCCGTGACGAAGCGTCCCGTTTCCCAGCGCTGCTCCGCCAGCAGGGAGGCGTTTTCGCAGATCATGCAGTGACCCGAAAAGACCAGATCAGTGGTGGATTCCCCGCTGCCCGCGCTGCAATAGGCATAGGCGCAGAGAAGACTGCCGGAGAGCGCCCGGACGATGGTGCCGCGATAGTCCGACTTGCCGATCAGTTCGTTGCTGCACGAGAGATTGCAGATGACGTTCGCGCCTGCCTGCGCCAGTCGTGCGGAAGGGGGAGAGGGAACCCACGCGTCCTCGCACAGCTCTACGCCCACGACCAGTTCGGGGAGAGAGGCGCAGCGGAAAAGACCCTGTCCCAGCAAGACCGACTGTCCCAGATAGGAGACGGATTCCCATTGGGCGGGAGCGGGGGTGAAGCGGCGTCCTTCATAAAATTCCGAATAGGTGGGAATATGGGTTTTGGGAACCAGTCCGAGCAGCCGTCCGCGGTTGATGACGGCGGCGCAGTTGTAGAGCGAGCAGCCCACGGGGACGGGTACGCCCACGAGAAGGAGCATATCGAGATCGGCGGTGTGGTCGATGATTTTTCGGAGCGCCTGCGCGGAGGCGTCAAGCAATGCCTGCTGCAAGAACAGGTCTTCCAGCGTGTAGCCTGTCACGCCGAGTTCGGTGAATACGGCGATTTTCACGCCCTGTGCCTGCATCTGCCGCGCCATGGCGACGATACGGGCGGCATTTTCCGCGCAGTCACCGAGGGCAATTTCGGGAACGCCTGTGGCAATTTTGATAAATCCGTCTTTCATTCTTTCATCATTCCTTGTTATTTGTTGGGGATATCAAAAGATAGGTTTATTATACAACTTTGTGGAGGAATGCGCAACCT
>CACWOA010000223.1 GCA_902762395.1 uncultured Ruminococcus sp. | reverse complement strand
GCACAAAGTGGCGGGGAGAAGTCTGCCCTTTTGGCTATGGTTGCTTAATTCCCTTTTGTGCATTTTGACGAAGCCATCTCATTTATGCTCATTTATAGTACTGTCGTTGACCTGCGTAACGGTCTTTCATGTGATTTTTATATGTATGTGTGAAAAAAGAATTTATTAAAACATATTACATAAGATGTGAATTGTCAAGACAGATGCAATAAAAGTTTCCTGTTTTGTTAAGAAAATTTAAAAAATGGATTTCCCCGTTTTTCTTGCAAAATCGGTTGACAAACGGTCATCTCCGTGTTATAATGCCGATAAACCAATGCCATACAGACCAAAGGCTTTGACGGGGAGGAGTAATCCTTGTATTCCGCGCTGACAGAGAGGGAACGATGGGTGGAAGTTCCTGCCGGGTAAAGGATGAAAGTAGCCTCCGAGCCTTGAACCAAAAGAAGCGGCGCCACGGCATACCGCCTCAAGTAGGCTTCAACGGAAATTTCCGCCGTTATCAGGGAAAGCAATATCGGAAGGCTTGTTTTTTTAACATTCTTCCCGTATTGTAACAGAGTGCGCAGTGAATCAGGCGTAAAAACACTGCGAAGCCGGGTGGTACCGCGGCGCTGTGCTTCATGAAGAAAGGCAAGCCCGTCCCGAGTCGAGATAACGTAATGTGATTTCGGCTTGGGACGGTTTTTATTTTGCCTCGTGACCGAAGAAAGGAAGATGGAAACCCATGATGAGATTAAGACCCTATAAGCCCTGTGACGGGGACATTATCGCAAGCTGGCTGACCGACGAAAAAACCTTTGCCATGTGGAGCGCTTACCGCTACGAGTACCCGCTGACAGGGGCGCAGATCAACGCGCGTCTGGACGGCGCACGCGACAATCCCTGCGAATTCATGATGACCGCGCTCGACGACAGCGGCAAGCCTGTCGGGTATTTCCTGCTGCGGGACGCCGACTGGGAGGCAGGCTCCATTCGTATCGGCTTCATCGTAGTGGATGTCAGCCAGCGCGGCAAAGGCTACGGCAAACAGATGCTCGCCCTCGCCAAACAATACTGCTTTGAGATCCTCGGCATGAAGCGCATGACGCTCGGCGTATTCCACATCAATCGCCGCGCGATGGAATGCTATGAAAAGATGGGCTTCCGCCCCTATGCCACCGATGAGGAAACCTTCGATTTTCACGGCAGGGAGTGGAAGGTCATTGAAATGGAGTGTCTCGCATGAGTTTTTTGACGCAGATGCGCCGCGTGCAGGCGCGGGTCAATCAGGAATTGGCTTTGACGGAAGCGGGAGCGAGTTCCCGCGACGCGCAGCAGCTTCGATTGGTGCAAAGTGAACTGTCCCGGATGGAGCTTGCGCTTGATCCGAAGGCGTTTCTTCCCGTTTATCCCCGCATGATCGCGGACGGATGGGATTTCTCCGACCCGCTGGGTGAGGAATTGATGGATATATGGGAACTTTACAGACAGCTCAGACCATGAGTCAGGGGGCAATCGGACATGAAAGTACTGGCAATCAACGGCAGCGCCCGGGAAAACGGCAACACTGCCATTATCCTCCGCACGGTGCTGGAGGAACTGCAAAAATGCGGCGTGGAAACAGAGCTGGTCCAGCTTGCGGGCAGTGTCATTTACCCCTGCCGGGGATGCTTTGCCTGCAAGGGACGGCGTAACTGTGTGTTTCAAAACGACAGATTTGCGGAAATATTTGAAAAAATGAAACAGGCGGACGGTCTGTTGCTTGGCTCCCCCGTTTATTCGGCGGATATTTCCGCGGGCATGAAGGCGCTGCTGGAACGCAGCGGCGTTATCGCCTCCACCAATCCCGGCATTTTCAGGCACAAGATCGGCGCAAGCGTGGCGGCGGTGCGGCGCGGCGGAGGTCTGACCGCCGTAGATACCATGCATCACTTCATGCTCAACAAGGAGATGATCGTGGTCGGATCTACCTACTGGAACATGGTCTACGGCAAAAATACAGGAGATGTCCTCAGCGACGAAGAGGGCATGAAAAATATGCGCAACTTAGGGCAGAATATGGCATGGCTGCTGCAAAAACTGACGGGGGAATCACTATCATGAGCGACATCTTCATCCGTCCCGTTACGCCGGACGACGCGTCGGCGCTTCTGGATATTTACCGCTATTATGTGGAACATACGGCGATTTCATTTGAAACCGTCACGCCGACGGAGGAGGAATTCCGCCGCCGTTTACGGGATGTACTCGAAAAATACCCCTGTTTCGCCGCCGTCCGGCAGAATGACAACCGTATCATCGGCTATGCCTATGCGCACGCGTTCGTGGGACGCGCCGCCTATGACTGGTCGGCGGAGCTGACGATTTATATCGGTCAAAACGACCGTCAGCGCGGTGTCGGCAGGGCTTTGTATGAAGCATTGGAAGCTGCGCTGAAACGGATGGGCGTGCTGAATCTCTACGCCTGCATCGGGCACGCCGAGCCGGAGGACGAATACCTCACCAACAACAGCGAGCTGTTTCATGCGCACATGGGCTTTGCGACGGTCGGCACCTTCCGGCAGTGCGGATGTAAATTCGGTCGCTGGTACGACATGATCTGGATGCAGAAAATTATCGGTCCGCATCGCCAAAACCAACCCGCCGTCAGGCGGTTTGCTGACGTCATGCAATGAGCCGTTGGGAGGAAGTTGATTCACTTATTATGGAGGTGTAACCCATGAGCGAGGCTAAGTCATTGAAAGAGGAAAATAAATGCAGCGAACCCTTCGATACAATATCATCGGAGGCAGATGGTATGAAATCAACGATAAATTCCTTTCGTTTGTAGAGGAAGCCTCGGAAAATGTTTTGCGAAACGGTCAATCAGAGGCGGACAAAGAGGCGCTGGAGAACGCCTTCACCTATCAGCTTTCCGATTCCTCCGACAATCGGGAAGCCATCGCGCTGATCGAATACGGCGAGGCAAAGCCGCGTTCCATGTCGTGGGATGAAGATTACGACGGCACCGCCTGCGGTCTGAAAATCAAGGGCAAAGATGTATTTTTATCCGACATCGCGTATGCCATGGAAAACCGACAGGTCGCCCAATTGGTTCAGCAGGAACTTCCCGAACTGACTTTGGAGGAGATTGAGGCGGCGCAGCGCGTGCTCGTGGGTCTGACAAACGGGCTGGAATGCGGAACCCGTCCGTATTCTTTGGAAAAGCGCCGTGCCTACGCGTCGGCATTTCCCATCCGCGCCGCCAATTCCGGCGACCTGCCGCAGGTTGCGTCGGTCGTGCAGGACACGATCGACGCGGTCTATCCGCATTATTATCCGCAGGGGGTGGTACAATATTTTAAGGAACACCATTCCTTCGACAAAATCGCGGCCGACATCGCGGAGGGCTGCGTGTATGCCGTCGCCTGTGAGGGCGCGCTCGTTGGCACTGTTACGGTAAAAGAAAACCGGATTGACCGCCTGTTTGTATTGCCCGCCTGTCAGGGAAAGGGCGTCGGCAGCGCGCTGCTGGATTTTGCGGAACGCTCAATGATCGGACGTTGCAGCGGCGTGGCGACTCTTGCCGCGTCCCTGCCCGCCAAGGAATTTTATTTCCGTCACGGCTACCGTGAGAGCGGCTTTCATCGGATAGAAACGCCGGGCGGCGATACCCTCTGCTATGATACCATGGAGAAGCTGATCTATCAGTCTGTACGGTGGTGGGAGCTGTAAGAGCCTGTTCAGAATCTCTCCACGCACGTTTGGCTTGCATCTTTTCCGCCATATTTTGCCAAAATCCTCGTTAATACACAAAGTATTGCCTGCGGTTT
>CACWOA010000222.1 GCA_902762395.1 uncultured Ruminococcus sp. | reverse complement strand
GGAGAAATGCGGCGGCAGAATTGCCACCGCGCACACGCGCTCCGATTCGGTGGAAACGGTGCTGTTTCACATCATTCGGGGCTGTTCGGTGGCGGGTCTGAGAGGCATTCCGCCTGTCAGGGGGAATATCATCCGCCCTTTGATCCTGTGTGAGCGGGAGGATATCGAGCGCTACTGTGCCGCGCAGGGCATTGCTTATGTGACCGATTCCACCAATTATTCCACGGATTACACCCGCAACCGCATCCGTCTCGAATTGCTGCCGCTCCTGCGGGAAATGAATCCCGCGGTGATTGACGCGATCGGGAGGCTGTCCGACTGCGCGGCGCAGGATGATGCCTGTTTGCAAACCCAAGCCGAGCAAACCGCTGCTGTCTTTCTGCATTCCGGCGGCGTGAGTGAGCTGCCGCTGGAAAACGAGGCGCTGATGGGGCGCGTGCTGGTCATCCTTTGCGAGAAAAACGGCGGCGGTTTACCGTAAAAGACGGCGCTTTTTTTCTGGAAAAAAATGAAAAAAAACAGAAAAAATCCCACGATTCGGAGGATTTGACGCATTGGCGCTGTGAGATTGCCGCAGGGGAAATAATTACACCCGGCGGACAAAAAATAATTTTGCAGGTGACAGACAAAAATAAATATGATAATATTCGCAAATTTTTGCAAAATGTATTTCAAAATTCCCTCGATTATGATAAAATAAAAACAGCATCTTTCAGATTCAGACAAAACGGCGATACCTTCCGTCCCTACGGAAGGGGCTGCCACAAGAGCCTGAAAAAACTCTTTAACGAGGCTTTGAGGTGACAGAGAATACAACCTCCGTGCTGTATATCCGCACGGAAGGAAACGAGCCGGAACGGTTCGGTGAGGGAGGCAATTATGATGGAAAATGCAGTGAATGAAACGAATGAAACGAATGAAACGAATGAACTGGAAAAAGACATTGTCGGCGTTGTCTATTCGGTCGATGATATCCGGGCAATGGTGCAGAAGGTAGGGCGGCAGCTTAGCCGCGATTATGCGGGAAAGAACCCGCTGCTGGTGGTGGTGCTGAAAGGTTCGGTTGTCTTTGCGGCGGATCTGATGCGCGCCATGACCATCGCGTGCGAGGTGGATTTCATCACGGTTTCCAGCTATGTCGGTACGCAGTCTTCGGGTACCATCCATGTGATTCATGAACTGCGAACCGATATCAGCGGGCGGGACGTGATTATCGTGGAGGATATTGTGGATTCGGGTCTGACCCTCAGCAAGCTCAGGGAACTGCTGCTGCAACGAAATCCCGCAAGCCTCAAAATCTGCGCGCTGCTGGACAAGCCATCCGGCAGAAAGGTGGAACTGGCGGCCGATTACGCAGGGGGAGAAGTTGGCGACAAGTTTATTGTAGGGTATGGTCTGGATTACAATGAGAAATATCGTAACCTTCCCTATATCGGCGTGTTAAAAAATTAACACAACCCTCTTTTTTATTCACACATTCGACATAATTATACTGTATGATGATTATACTGTATTCATCACATATGTCTTAAATAATAGTTAGGAGTGGAATGTTTGGAAAACAACAAAAGCAAGGTAGGAGGCTATTTAATCTGGCTCGGAATTCCGATTCTGATTATTCTGGCGCTCTACATTATCTCAGGTCAGAAAAAGCCCGACGAGCACAAATATTCCGAAATTATGGAGTATTTTACCCCGGGCAGCAGCGACGTCAGTCCAAGTGACTGGAAAGCCGCTACGGTGAAGGATTTTGATCTTTCCTTCAATACAGGCGTGCTGACCATTAACCTGAAGGATGACGGCAGCTCGGATGACTCGACTGCCAGCGGCAGCGTCAGCAGCAATGTCAGCAGCAACAGCAGTGAAAACAGCGCCCAAAAGAGTGACAGCAAGAAAAACACCATCACTTATAAGGTTCCGAGCATCGAGCTTTTCGTCAATGACGCGAAAAAAGGCATTGCGGAGCTGAAAGCATACGGGATTGTCATCGGAGAGGATTATGAACCGAAACAGGACAACAGCCTGCTGGCAAGCCTTTTGCCAACTATTATTCTCATCGGCGCAATGGTCTTTCTTTATTACTTCATGTTCAAACGTGTCAACGGCGTGATGGGTGAAAGCAACCGTCAGATGAATTTTGGCAAGGCGAAAATCAAAAACGTCAAGGACGAAAAGCGCAAGACCACCTTTGCCGACGTCGCGGGTGCGGATGAAGAAAAAGAGGAATTGCAGGAGATCGTGGATTTCCTGAAAAATCCCAAAAAGTATGACGAACTCGGTGCGCATGTCCCCAAAGGCGTGCTTCTCGTCGGCCCTCCCGGTACCGGTAAAACCCTTCTGGCGCGTGCCGTGGCAGGCGAAGCAGGCGTTGCGTTCTTCTCTATTTCGGGTTCCGACTTCGTGGAGATGTTTGTCGGTGTGGGTGCGTCGCGTGTGCGTGACCTCTTCGATCAGGCCAAGAAGAACACCCCCTGCATTATCTTTATCGACGAAATTGACGCGGTGGGTCGTCACAGAGGCGCGGGTCTCGGCGGCGGACACGACGAGCGTGAGCAGACCCTCAACCAGATGCTTGTGGAGATGGACGGTTTTGGCGCGAACGAAGGTGTGATTATTATCGCCGCCACCAACCGCCCCGACATTCTCGATCCGGCGCTTACGCGTCCCGGACGTTTTGACCGTCAGGTTATGGTGGGCTACCCCGACATCAAGGGCAGAGAGGAAATCCTCAAGGTGCATAAGAAGAACAAGCCGCTGGCGCCCGACGTCGATCTTTCCACGATTGCCAAGACCACGGCAGGCTTCACGGGCGCCGACCTGGAGAACCTTCTCAACGAAGCGGCACTGCTCGCCGCCAGAAGAAACCTCAAGGCGATCACGATGAAGGAAATCGAGGAAGCGACCATCAAGGTGGTGGCAGGTACCGAGAAGAAGTCCAAGAAGATTTCCGATAAGGAAAAACGTCTGACCGCCTACCATGAAGCGGGTCACGCGATTGTCACCTTCTTCTGTCCGACGCAGGATCCCGTGCATGAAATTTCCATCATTCCCCGCGGCATGGCGGGCGGCTACACCATGAGCCTGCCCCAGGAGGATCGCTCCTATAAGCTGCGCGGCGAGATGAAAGAAGATATTACCGTGCTGCTCGGCGGACGCGTGGCGGAGGCGCTGATTCTCGACGATATTTCCACGGGTGCCTCCAATGACATTGAGCGCGCCACCAAGCTCGCCAGAGAGATGGTCACGAAATACGGCATGAGCGATAAGCTCGGTCCTATCAAGTACGGCTCCGCGAATGACGAAGTCTTTCTCGGACGTGATTTCGGTCATACGGTGGATTATTCCAACGAGATCGCCAATGAGATTGACAACGAAGTGCGTATGCTGGTTTCGGGCGGCTATAAGCAGGCGGGAGCCATTCTTTCGCAGCACGTTGACAAGCTGCATGAAGTGGCGGCTTATCTGATTGAGCATGAGAAAATGTCTGGCGAACAGTTTGATAAAATGATGAAAGCGTAATGATAGCATCCCCTGTGAGAAGTTTGTGTTCTCACAGGGGATTTTGATATAAATTGTTAGTGAAAGTTATTAATTTTGTAAAATATTTTTAACTAATATATCATATTTATAGTATATTATGATAAACATAATCGGGAAGCAAGAAACCGATGCCATTCATTTTGATTATATCTCTCCTCCTCAAAAATAAATAGCAAAGCAAAAATCCCCACAGGAGTTATCCGGCGGGGATTTTTGCTTTTTCTGAACAGTAAAATGTGTAACTAATTAATAAAAAAGAAAAAATCTATTGACAAAATAAATATAATATGTTATGATTGAATTAAATAAAGCGCAAGTAGTGGTGTTATGAGAAAATTATTTACTTTATTGTTCGCAGCAGCGTTGATGATGATCTGTCTGACAGGCTGCATGAGCACCTTGCGAGAAGATTCTCTGGCGGCCATCGCGGATTCGTATTCGTCCGACAATTACCTTGAAGCACAGCAGCAGGAAATTGAAGGTCTGGTCGCCGAATATACCGAAAAAATCAACGCGTCGTCTGATAAAGACGAAATAGGCAAGCTGAAGGACGAGTGCATTGACAGGATCAAGGGCATTTACACGAAGGAAACCGTTGAGCGGATCAAGGCTGACGCGGTGCAATCGCTTCAGCTCGTCAGGGGGAAGATTCTGCCGTATCAGGAGGCGCGCACCCTGATTGCCAATGTGAAGGAGCGGATGGAAGGCGACGATTATGACGGGCTTGAGGCGGCAGTAAAGGAACTGAACGAATTTACCGCCGGCGTTTCGGATACGGTGACATATGAGTCCTTTAATAAGAGTGTTCCTTTTTCCTTTGAAGCCGCGTATTCCGAGCAGGACGGCTTGCCGGTGATCACTTACCGCTTTTCGGATGACGTGAAGAAATGCGGTGTTAAAAAAAAAAAAAAAAAGATTTTTGCCATCTCTCAGGCTTCCATTTGTCAGTCCTCTATTTTGAATCCGACAGTAAAAAAAATGGTCAGTTACAGTTCCTTTGGTTTTAATGATAAGGTGGTTGTGTACTGCGGCGAGGATTCTTCGAGAATGTA